>NZ_JBXWRY010000060.1:0-18913 GCF_059613135.1 Ruegeria sp. BHSB196 | reverse complement strand
CTTGGGTGGAAGACGCCGGCGGAGGTCTTCCGCGAGAAGATGATGGAAGAGATGGGCCAACGCCCCTACCCTCAGAAGGAATAGGAGTCGCAGTTCAAGTATCGCTCACACACCGCGCCAGTTCCATTTCCTCGATCGCTTCGCGCGGCAGATAGCGCAGGAACCGGTGCATCCGGTCCTCGTAATATCCGGCCTTCTGCATTTCGCGCACCGCCCACGCGGCGAGCCGCGGACGGCGGCGGGCATTGTGCCGGAACAGGGCCAGCAGATAGGTGGCCTGCCCCCGCTTGGCGCTGCGGGCCATGCGCAGTTCCTCGGCCACCGATCGCTGCGCCAGCAGGCCCAGCGTCAGCTTCGACAAGACGCCGGCATCGGCCAGAATGGCCGAGGTCTGATGCCCGCCGAACGGAATCGGGCAGCGCGTGGTGCGGTCGTCGGGAAAGCCAAAGGCCAGAATGTGTTTCCGGTCCAGATGAACCGAGTCGTAGAACACCGTGTACCGCCGCGCCCGGTGCCGCGTGGCGCGGTGGAACCTGCGCCCCGGTTCCAGATCCTGCACATAGCCGCGCTCATGCGGAAAGTCGGCGGGGTCGATGGACGACACCGGGGAAAACGCAACCACGTGATCGGCGGCGACATGCTCGGCCGCCCGGATCGCGCCATACCCGCCCATCGACGAGCCGAGGAATGTCGTGTGATCGAACTCTGCGCAGGCCGCCTGCAGCCCGCCCGCCAGGGCGCCGAAATCGTCCGACTGGAACCAGTCCGGGCGGCGGCAGCGGACGATCAGCGCGTTCAGGCCGTATTTTTCGGCGAAATCCGCGCCATAGCTGCGCGCGGCGCGGCGGCGCGTGGCCCATCGGTGCGGAAAGAACACCGCGATCCGCCGGTCCGGCGACCGCACCTCCCGATCGATGGCGTAATTGTCGCTTTCGAAAACGCGTCTGGTGTCCATCTTGGTCAGAAAACCCGGATTTTCGCCATCGAAACCCCATCAGCCAGGCGGTGCGCGCGGCCCCGCGCGCCCAGACTATCGCCGGGCACGCGGACCGACAACGAAAACAACGCGCCCAGATCAGGCCGCCTCGGCCTCGATCCGCCGCTGCACCTTCTGCCGGAACCGCATCGCGCCCTTGTCCAGCCCGAGGTTCAGATAGGGCGTCCGGCGTTCGGCCATGCCGGTCTGCACCGCTTCCAGCACCTCCTTGTCCTCGGTGAACGCCATGACGGCGCCCTCGAACATATGCTTGTCCATTGCCGCGTCGTCGGCATGCATGTTGCGGTGCTGGAACCAGAAATACATCGACCGCTCCGCATCCACCGGCGTGATGAAATTGTACGAGATGTTGACGAAGGCATTCGGCGACAGCGGCCGGTCCGGCCCGCCTTCGCCCGGTGGCGTATAGACCGACATGTTGATCGCGGTCGACGGCACCCGGCATTCGTAATGCTGCTTGCGATCGCAGGATGCGCCAAAAGGCAGCATCCTGGCATAATACGGCGGCGCCGGTTCGGCCGGGATCCAGCGCCAGATCACCACCCGATCTTCGTCCTCGTCCATGCTCAGCGGCCGGTTGTCGGTACCGGCGCCCGCGAACGACGTCAGGTGCACCCAGGCGACATGCGACGGGTCCAGCAGATTGTCGGTGATGTAGAGATAGTTGCAGGCCATCTCCATCGCGCCCCGCGGCGTCCGGCCCCAGTCCGGATCGTCGAAATTCGGAATGTCGATGATCTCGGCCGGGTTCGCCCGCGTGGCCTCGCCCATCCAGATCCACAGAAAGCCCCAGCGATCCGTCACCGGATAGGACCGCACACGCGCCCGTTTCGGAATCGCGCCCTCCTGCGTCGGCGCGGCCACGCAGCGGCCAGCGCAGTCAAAGGTCAGCCCGTGATAACCGCAGACCACCGTCGAACCCGCCACCGTCCCCCGGGACAGCGGCAGCTTGCGGTGCGGGCAGGCATCCTCCAGCGCGATGGGTTCCCCCGCCGCGCCGCGAAAGATCACCACCCGATCTCCAAGCAGGGTCAAAGGCGTGAGCGCCCCGTCGAAATCCTCGCTGCGCCCGGCGACATACCAGCATTCGCGCACGAACCCGGCCGCACCGATCAGATCGTCCTGCATCTTCCCCGTCCCCGCCTTGCCAGTGCTCCAACGCCCGGTATCGGCCGCCATTCTCCGCAAAGATTTTACTGAGGGGAAAAAACTTTATCAATAATAGAATCTAGGCCGCGCAAGATACATTGCGCCCGCGCCTTCAGGCCTGCACCGCCCGCATGAACCGGTCCCGGATCACCACCGGGTCCAGGGTGATGACCGGCATCTTTGTGTTGCCGCTGTCGCATTTGCTGACGATCACCGTCATCCGCCCGCCGTCCAGCGCCTGCCGCAGCGCCATGGCGGTGTCTCGGGCCTGGCATTCGACCACGGTCTCGCAGCCGCAGGCTTCGGCCACCCGCGCCAGCGAGGTCTTGCCCCCGGCATAGGTGGGCTGATCCCCGGTGGACCCGTAAGACCCGTTGTCGATGATCAGCAGGACGAAATTGTCGGCCACGTTGTTGGCGATGGTCGGCAGCGTGCCGAGATTGGTCAGCACCGAACCGTCCCCGTCGATCGCGATCACCGTCTTGGGCTGCGCCAGCGCCAGGCCCAGCCCGATGGACGAGGCCAGCCCCATCGTCCCCAGCATGTAGAAGTTGCCGGGCCGGTCGTCGATGGCGTGCAGCTCCTGACTGGGAATGCCGATATTGCAGACCACCAGATGGTCGCGCAGGATCGGGGCGATCTCTTTCAATACGTCGTAGCGGATCATTGGTCGCCGTAGCCTCCCCAGAAATTGGCGTCGGTCAGGATCGCGACCGGCTTGTTGCACATGAAGGTGTATTTCAGGATCTCGTCCAGTTCCTCGGCATCCGCCTGCCGGTGAAAGTGATAGGTCGGGATGTGGAGCTGCGCCAGCAGCGCCTTGGTATGCACCGCCATCTCGACCTGGCAGGCGATCGGCTCGCGCAGCTCGCCGCGATAGGAAATAAGCATCGGCAGGGGCATCCGGTAATACTGGATCAGCGTCGCCAGCGTGTTGATCGTCACGCCGATGGCCGTGTTCTGCATGATGATGCAGGGCCGCATCCCGCCCATGAAGGCCCCGGCACACAGGCCCATCCCCTCGTCCTCCTTGTTCGCCGGCACGTGGCGGATCTCGGGCCGGGCCTCGACCTCGGCAATGACGCCCGCAAGCTGCTTGCACGGCACGGTGGTGACGAAACGGATGTCGTTGGCGATCAGGTCGTCAACGATCTTGGCGTCGATGGACAATGCTCTTCCTCCCCGATGACGCCGGCGCGGCCGCCGCTCCGGGTCTGGGCCGGACAATACGGGCGGTTGACCTGGTTTTGAAGCGGTGAACGCATTGTGCCGGCGATTTCGTTTTCATGTTAACAAAAGCTTGACTCCGAAGGCCCGGTTTGAGACAACGAATATAGTTAACATGGTAATTAACATGCCGCACATCCACATCGACTATTCCGGCAACCTGGACGACGCCGTGGATTTCGGCGGGCTGTGCGAACATCTGCGCGCCGCCGCGGCCGGCATCGACGCCCTGCCGATGCCCGGCATCCGCGTGCGCGCGGTGCGGGTCGATCACTATGCCATCGCCGACGGGAACCCCGAACACGGCTTCGTGGACATCTCGCTCCGCCTGCGCGCCGGCCGCCCGCCGCAAGTCAAGCAGGACGCCGCCCGGCGGATCTTCGACGCCGCCCGCGCCTTTCTCGCCCCGGCCCTGGCCAGCCGGTCCGTCGCCCTGTCGCTGGAGCTGCGCGACATCGACCCCGACCTTTCCCCCAGGACCGGCACGATCCGCGACCATCTGGAGCCCTCGCCATGACCGTACTGGACGACAACATCGCCAAGCTCGACGGCCATCTCGCCCGCTTCCGCGAAACCGGCATCCGCAACCGGATCGCCGGCCGGGACCGCGACGGCGCCAGCGGCGTGTTTCCGACGATCTCGCCGGTGGACAGGTCGGTGATCTGCGACGTGGCGCGCGGCAGCGCCGGTGACATCGACCAGGCCGCCCGCGCGGCCGCCGACGCCTTTCCCGCCTGGCGCGACCTGGCCGCCACCGAGCGCCGGAAGATCCTGCTGAACGTCGCCGCCGCCATCGAGGCGCGGGCCGAGGAAATCGCCCTCTGCGAATGCTGGGACACCGGCCAGACCCTGCGCTTCATGTCCAAGGCGGCGCTGCGCGGGGCCGAGAACTTCCGCTATTTCGCCGATCAGGCGGTGCAGGCCCGCGACGGCCAGCACCTGAAATCGCCCACCCTGATGAACATCACCACCCGCGTGCCCATCGGCCCGGTGGGCGTGATCACGCCCTGGAACACCCCGTTCATGCTCAGCACCTGGAAGATCGCCCCGGCCCTGGCCGCCGGCTGCACCGTGGTGCACAAACCGGCCGAGGCCAGCCCGCTCACCGCCCGGCTGCTGGTCGAGATCGCCGAACAGGCCGGCCTGCCCCCCGGCGTCCTCAACACCGTCAACGGGTTCGGCGAAGAGGCCGGCAAGGCGCTGACCGAACATCCCGCGATCCGGGCCATCGCCTTCGTCGGCGAAAGCCGCACCGGCTCGATCATCACCAGGCAGGGCGCGGACACGCTCAAGCGGATGCACCTGGAACTGGGCGGCAAGAATCCGGTGATCGTCTTCGACGACGCCGATCTCGACCGCGCGCTCGACGCGGTGATCTTCATGATCTACTCGATCAACGGCGAACGTTGCACCTCGTCCTCGCGGCTGCTGGTGCAGGACACCATCCGGGCCGAGTTCGAGGCCCGCCTGATCGAGCGCGTGAACCGCATCAAGGTCGGCCACCCGCTCGACCCGGCCACCGAGATCGGCCCGCTCGTGACCGAGGAGCATTTCGACAAGGTCACTTCCTATTTCGACATCGCGAAGGCCGAGGGCGCCACCGTCGCCGCGGGCGGCACCACCGTGGGCGACGGCGGCTATTTCGTCCGCCCCACCCTGTTCACCGACGCCACCAACGACATGCGCATCGCGCGCGAGGAAATCTTCGGCCCGGTCCTCACCTCGATCCCGTTTTCGACCGAGGACGAGGCGCTGCGTCTCGCCAACGACACGCCCTACGGCCTCACCGCCTATGTCTGGACCAACGACCTGACCCGCGCCCTGCGCTTTACCGACCGGCTCGAAGCTGGGATGATCTGGGTCAACTCGGAAAACGTCCGCCACCTGCCCACGCCCTTCGGGGGGGTCAAGGCCAGCGGCATCGGCCGCGACGGCGGCGACTGGAGCTTCGAGTTCTACATGGAACAGAAACACATCGGTTTCGCCACCGGCCCGCACAAGATCATGCGGCTCGGCGCCTGACCGCCAGCATTCCCAAGGGAGGATCAAATGGGAGAAATCGTACTCGCCGCCAAGATGACCCATGTCCCGACTCTGCTGATGTCGGAACAGGAAGGCCCGATCAAGGGCAAGCGCCAGCCCGCCATCGACGGCCACCGCGAAATCGCGCGCCGCGCCAAGGCGCTGGGGGCCGATACCGTGGTGATCTGCGACACCCACTGGGTGATCAACGCGGGTTTCCACGTCAACGCGAATTCCAAATTCGAAGGGCTGTTCACCTCGAACGAATTCCCGCAGTTCATTCAGGATCTGCCCTATTCCTACCAGGGCAACCCGGAACTGGGCGACGCCATCGCCAAGGTCGCCTCGGACAAGGGCGTCCATACGCTCGCCCACCACCTCGACAGCCTCGAACTGGAATACGGCACCCTCGTGCCGATGCGCTTCATGAGCCGCGAACACGAGATGAAGGTGGTCTCGGTCGCCGCCTGGGCCACCGTCCACGACCACGCGGAAAGCCGGATCCTGGGCGAAGCCATCCGCGAGGCGGTCGAGGCCAGCGACGCCAGGGTTCTGCTGGTCGCCTCCGGCTCGCTCAGCCACAAGATCTGGGCCAACAAGGACTATGCCGCCAACAACGGCACCTTCACCATCAGTTCGGAATTCAACCGGCAGGTGGACCTGCACGTGCTCGAAATGTGGAAGAACGGCGATCACGCCACCTTCCTCAGGATGCTGCCGGAATATGCCCAGTACTGCTGCGGCGAAGGGTCGATGCACGACACCTCGATGCTCTACGGCGCGCTCGGCTGGGACGCCTACGACCGCAAATGCGAGGTCGTGACCGAATACTTCCCCTCCTCCGGCACCGGTCAGACCAACGTGGTCTTTCCGGTCCGGTGACGGGACCGCGCCATGCGATTTGCAAGCTACCAGGCCGGAGGCAAGCCGTATTACGGCGCGATGACCCAGGCGGGCGCCATTGCGCTCTCGCCCGACTTTCCCGCATGGCCCACCCTGCTCGACGTGATCCGCGCCGGCGGGCTGGGGGCACTGGAAACCGCCGCGCGGGGCCGCGAACCGACCCATGCCGACATCACCTTCGACATCCCGCTTCCGAACGCGCCGCGCATCCTCTGCGTCGGCGTGAACTTTCCTGACCGCAACGCAGAATACAGGGACGGCAGCGCGGCCCCCAGGTACATGTCCCTGTTCCCGCGCTTCGCCAGCAGCTTCACCGGGCATGACCGGCCGCTGATCCGCCCGCCCGAGAACCACACGCTCGACTACGAAGGCGAGGTCGCCGTCGTCATCGGCAAGCCCGGCCGCCGCATCCCGGCGCGGGACGCCTATGACCACATCGCCGCGCTCACCCTCTGCAACGAAGGCACGATCCGCGACTGGGTGCGGCACGCAAAGTTCAACGTGACCCAGGGCAAGAACTGGGACCGGTCCGGCGCGCTCGGGCCATGGCTCGTCCCCTTCCGCGATCCCGCGCAACTGGACGCCGCCCGCATCGTCACGCGGGTCAACGGCGAGGTGCGGCAGGACGACACCCTGAACCGCATGACCTTCCCGGTCCGCGAAGAGATCGCCTATATCTCCACCTTCATGACCCTGCAGCCGGGCGACATCATCATCACCGGCACCCCCACCGGCGCCGGCGCGCGCCTTGACCCGCCGCGCTATCTGAAACCCGGCGACGTGGTCGAGGTCGAGGTGGAAGGCATCGGAACCCTGCGCAACGGGGTCGAGGACGAAGGCCCATGACCCCCGGCGATCACGCCCGCGCCGCCGCCGACCTGCTGGCCGCGGAACGCACCCGCAGCCAGATCGGCCTGCTCAGCCTGCGCCATCCCGACATGACCATGGACGACGCCTATGCGGTGCAACGGGAGATCCAGCGCGCCAAGCTGGCCGAGGGGCGCCACGTCATCGGCTGGAAGATCGGCCTCACCTCCAAGGCGATGCAATACGCGCTCGGCATCGACATCCCCGACAGCGGCATCCTGTTCGACGACATGCTGTTCGGCTGCGGCGCGACCGTGCCCAGGGGCCGGTTCATCCAGCCCCGGATCGAGGCCGAGATCGCCTTTGTCATGAAATCCGCCCTGGCCGGGGCCGACGTGACCCGCGCCGAGGTGATCGCCGCCACCGATCACGTCGCGCCCGCCCTGGAAATCCTCGACACCCGAATCCACCGGACCGATCCCGACACCGGCACCCCCCGCAACGTCTTCGACACGATCAGCGACAACGCCGCCAATGCGGGGATCGTGCTGGGCGCAAACCGCCACCCGGTCGATGCCTTCGACCTGCGCTGGGTCGGCGCGCTCACCTTCCGCAACGGCGCGATCGAGGAAACCGGCCTCGGCGCGGGCGTGCTCAACGACCCGGTCGAAAGCGTCGTCTGGCTGGCCCGCCGCATGGCGCATTACGGCCAGAGCATCGAACCCGGCCACGTCATCCTGTCGGGCAGTTTCATCCGCCCGGTCGAGTGCCCACCCGGCACCCGGATCGACGCGGATTTCGGATCCTTCGGAGCGGTGTCGGTCGATTTCGCCTGACATCGCGGTTGTGCGTCTCCGAACGGCAGGGCGCGGTGGGCTTGCGTTTTCCCGATTTCCGCACGATTCGATTTTGTACGAACCGGACAACCCCCCGCCCCGGCCCGGTACGAACCGGACAGAACGGTGCGGCGGGGTAGGTTCAGCGCGCGATCGTTCTCCCTTCCCCTCGCCCTCCCGGCTGGCTAAGAAGTCGGTCCAACCGGATTCGAGGAGACGCCTTTGGACCGCATCGCCCGCACCATCGCCACCGAAATCAACGCCCGCCCGGATCAGGTGCAGGCCGCGGTCAAACTGCTGGACGAGGGAGCGACGGTGCCCTTCGTCGCCCGTTACCGCAAAGAGGTCACGGGCGGGCTGGACGACAGCCAGCTGCGCACCCTGTCCGACCGGCTGGCCTATCTGCGCGAGCTTGAAGCGCGGCGCGAAACGATCCTGAACTCGATCAAGGAGCAGGGGAAGCTGACCGACGATCTGGCCAAGTCCATCGCCCGCGCCGAAACCAAGGCGCAGCTGGAAGACATGTACCTGCCCTACAAACCCAAACGCCGCACCAAGGCGATGATCGCGCGCGAGAACGGGCTGGAACCGCTGGCCGACGCGATCCTGGCCGACCGCAGCGCCGAGCCCGAGGTTCTGGCCCAGTCCTATGTGACCGAGGCCGTGCCCACCACCAAGGACGCGCTGAACGGCGCGCGCGACATCGTCACCGAGCGTCTGACCGAAAACGCCGCCCTTCTGGGCGAGCTGCGCAGCTTCATGCAGGCCGAGGCGCTGCTGACCTCGAAGGTGATCGAGGGCAAGGAACAGGAAGGCGCCAAGTTCAGCGACTATTTCGACCATGCCGAGCCCTGGGCCAAGGTGCCCTCGCACCGGGCGTTGGCGATGCTGCGCGCCTCGAAAGAGGGGATCGTGACGCTGGACATCGCCCCCGACCCCGAAACCGGTGCGGCGCGGGCCGAGGCGATCGTGGCCGCTCATCTGCAGACGCGCGGCGACAGGCCGGGCGATGTCTGGCTGCGCAAGGTCGCGGGCTGGACCTGGCGGGTGAAACTGTCGCTGTCGATGATGGTCGAGTTGATGGCCGATCTGCGCAGCCGCGCGCAGGAAGAGGCAATTCAGGTTTTTGCGCGCAATCTCAAGGATTTGCTGTTTGCCGCCCCGGCAGGCCCCCGCCCGACCCTGGGGTTGGATCCCGGCATTCGCACCGGCGTCAAGGCCGCCGTCGTCGATGCCACGGGCAAGCTGGTAGCCACCGACACGCTGTATCCGTTCCAACCCAAGAACGATCTGCGCGGCGCACAGGCCACCATTCTGAACCTGATCGCCACCCACAAGGTCGAACTGATCGCCATCGGCAACGGCACCGCCAGCCGCGAGACCGAACGGCTGGTGGCCGACACGCTGAAACTGCTGCCCCAAGGGGTGCAGCCCCCCACCAAGGTCGTGGTGTCCGAGGCCGGGGCCTCGGTTTATTCGGCCTCGGAACTGGCCGCGCGCGAGTTTCCCGATCTCGATGTCTCGCTGCGTGGCGCGGTGTCGATCGCCCGCCGCCTGCAGGATCCGCTGGCCGAGTTGGTCAAGATCGAACCCAAAAGCATCGGCGTCGGCCAGTACCAGCACGATGTCGATCAACACCGGCTGAGCCAGTCTCTGGAGGCGGTGATCGAAGACGTGGTGAACGCCGTTGGCGTCGATCTGAACACCGCCTCGGCGCCGCTGCTGGCCCATGTCTCGGGCCTGGGCCCCGGTCTGGCCGAGGCGATCGTGATGCACCGCGACGTGAACGGCGCGTTCCGGTCGCGGCAGGATCTGCTGAAGGTCGCCCGCCTTGGCCCCCGTGCGTTCGAACAATGCGCGGGCTTTCTGCGCATCCGCGACGGGGAGGAGCCGCTGGACGCCTCGGCCGTCCACCCCGAGGCCTATGACGTGGCCCGCCGCATCGTGCAGGCCTGCGGCCGCGATATCCGGCAGATCATGGGCCATGTCAGCGCGCTGCGCGGCCTGCGGGCGGAACAGTTCGTGGATGAGCGGTTCGGCCTGCCGACGGTGCGCGACATCTTTGCCGAGCTGGAAAAGCCCGGCCGCGACCCGCGCCCCAGCTTCGTGACCGCCAGCTTCAAGGAGGGCGTCGAGGAGATCACCGACCTCAAGCCTGGCATGGTTCTGGAAGGCACCGTCACCAACGTCGCCGCCTTTGGCGCCTTCGTCGATATTGGCGTGCATCAGGATGGGCTGGTGCATGTCAGCCAGCTGGCCGACCGGTTCGTGAAAGACCCGCACGAGGTGGTCAAGGCCGGTCAGGTGGTCAAAGTCCGAGTGGTCGAAGTGGACGTGCCGCGCAAGCGGATCGGGCTGAGCATGCGCAAGGATGGCGGCGACTCGGCTCGTGCGGACCGGTCCCGGCGCGATGCGGACAAGGGCGCGCAGCGGAACGGCCGGACGCCCCGGAAACCCGATCGCGCGCAGGCGAAAGCGGAGACGGGCGCGCTTGGCGCCGCGCTGCTGGATGCGTTCAAGAAGAGCTGATCGTCCCCGGGCTTCAGTGCCAGCCGGAACGGCGTGTGCGCGGCTGAACCCCCAAAGCGTGAGAAATCAGGACATGCGCAAGGATCGCAACCGGAACCAGCGCCAGCCCCTGAGCCACATAGGCGTTCAGACCCGCCTTTGAAAAGGCGAACAGAAGATAGGTGTTTGATGCCAGAAGAAAGACATTCGCCAGCGCATAGAACGGCGCCCGACCGTAGCCGCGGGCCCGGAACACAAGCCGCGCATGAGACCGGTAGTTCCATGTCAGACAGATCAGGAACTGGACCGCGCAGGCAAGGAACGGATTGACGCCCAGACCGACAAGCGCCGCATACAACCCGAAAGTCAGCACAAGGCAGACCTGGCTTGCCGGAAGTATCGCATCCGCCATCGCGCGGGAGCGAGGCAGATCATCAACAGGTCTCGGCAAACTATACATCGTCAAAGCGCCCCCACGCCATTGTGTCGGAGGCTTGCCGCAATACCCATCCGGCCTCGGACCCGCCGTCGCGGCGACCCGTTGATGCACGGCAGGGTCCGGGCTTTCGGCCCGACCCCTGCATTGAAACCGATTTTCCCCCACGCATTGGGATAACCCCCCAAGAACCATCAAACATTTCACAACCTACACACCAATACGCACCGACAATCGTCAGCGCATTACGCCGGCAACCGCCGGCTTGCCTTCTTTTAGACTTGGCCCCCCAACCAATCCGTGGCGCAGTACATGCCACCACGATCAAGCATTCAGCCCTTTTGCCTTCAAGACCTATCCCGACGAACAAAAGTGCCAAAAAGAAATCAGCAACTACGGTTGCAGCGTAACATATTGAAAAGAAGATCAGAAACAATTCTTGATGAGTTGTTTCTGGGCAGACGGTGAACAGGGCATTTGAAAAAAGCGAAAATAATTATCGAATTACAACCGGATAAGGCGCGTTCTTAATGTTGACGCCGGGGCGCGATCCGTGCGGCATTCGCAACTGTTTGCGCGGTCGGAGCGGGAATGTTCGCGATTCTGATCCATTCCGGCATATCCGACAGCCGGACCGGTGTTCGATTCGTGCCCTTGGTCTCAAGGATTTGCGGTGTGCGGCAGCTCTCTTTGGCTGGCCGATACGGTTTCCGTCGGCTGCCGCGCCACGAAATCCAGAAAGGCGCGGATGACCTTCACGTCCTTCCGTTGCGACAGGTAGACGAGGCTCTCGCTCATCGAAAGGCTGACATCTTTCAGACGGATCCGCGATATGCGGCTGTCGTGACCGAATTCGGCCTCGGACACGAATCCGATGCCGGCGCCGGCGGCGACCAGCTCCCGGACCGCCTCGCGCCCCTCCGCGACGATGGCCGGTTTCAGGACGAGTCCGCGCCGACGCGCTTCGACTTCCAGCTTCTGGCGCGTCTTCGAGCCGGTTTCCCGGAAGATCAGCGGCAAAGCGGCAAGTTCCTCGAGCGTCAACCCCTCGCCTGGCGCCAGCGGGAAATCGACCGCGGCAAAGGCAACGATGTCGCTCGTTCCCAGATCGATGGTTTGCAAGTCCTTTCCGGGCGGCACGCTGCCCACGATACCGACCTCGGCGTTGTAGGCTCTGAGCTCTTCCAGAATCTCCTCGGTATTCCCCGCGCGCAGCATCACCTTGATCCTGGGGAACCTGTTGCAGAACGGCCCGAGGAAGCCGGTCACGTGATGCGCCGAGTCGGCGATGATCCGCAGTTCGCCGTCGGGGACGGCCCTGGATTCGGACAGAAAATCCTCGATCTCGCCTTCGATCTCGAAATACTGCTTGGTCAGGCGCAACAGCGCCTCGCCCGCCTCGGTCAGCTGGACGCGCTTGCGGTCGCGGTGAAACAGCAGGAGGTCGTGATCCTGTTCCAGCTTCCGGACCTGTTCCGAAATCGCGGGCTGGGTCAGAAAGAGCGCCTCGGCGGCCCGCGAGAACCCGCCGAGCAGGGCGACGTGGTGAAAGGCCTTCAACTGACCGTGGCGCATGGCGCGCACTCCCTCAAATATAAGTGAAGCCTATAGGTCGATTGTTTTTTGCAATTTCACATATGGAAAACAATAGGGCAATGGTGCAGCCAAAAGGCTCTATCGGAGATGGACGATGATCTCTTCGCAGCACCGGATCGAACCGCCGAAACTGGGTGAACCCTATCTCTTGACGCCCGGACCTCTGACCACGTCCTGGCAGGTCAAGCAGGCCATGCTGAGGGACTGGGGCAGTTGGGACGGCGATTTCCGGGACATGACGCGCGAGATGCGGCGCGGCCTGCTGGACCTTTTGGGAGAGGGTGCCGAGGACTTCGATTGCGTGCCGATGCAAGGCAGCGGTTCGTTTTCCGTCGAGGCGATGCTGGGCTCGTTCATCCCGCGCGGCGGCAAGGCATTGGTTCTGGCCAATGGCGCCTATGGGCAGCGGTCGGCGCTGACCCTGAAATACATCGGGCGGGATCATGTGGTTCTGGACAAGGGGGACTACCTGCCGCCACGGGGCGACGAAGTTGCGCGCATTCTGGCCGAAGACCCCGGCATCACGCATGTGGTCGCCATCCATTGCGAAACGAGCTCGGGCATCCTGAACCCGGTCGAGGAAATTTCCGAGGCGACCTATGCCGCCGGGCGCAGGCTGCTGATCGATTCCATGTCCGCCTTTGGCGCGATCGACCTGTCGCCGGCAAGGATCCGCTATGAGGCCATGGTGTCCTCGGCCAACAAGTGCATCGAAGGCGTGCCGGGCTTCGGTTTCATCCTCGCACGCAAGAGCACGCTTGAGGCGGCGGCCGGAAACAGCCATTCGCTGAGCCTCGATGTTCATGCCCAATGGGCACATATGAACAAGACCGGACAATGGCGGTTCACCCCGCCGACCCATGTCGTCGCCGCCTTTCTGGACGCGCTGCGCGCCCATGCCGCCGAGGGTGGCGTGGCCGGGCGCGGTGCGCGCTATGCCCGCAACCGCGATGTGCTGGTGTCCGGCATGCGCGACCTTGGCTTCGAAACGCTGCTCGACGATCGCTGGCTCAGCCCGATCATCGTCACCTTCTTCTGCCCGTCGGATGAACGCTTTGACTTTGGCCGGTTCTACGAACTGATGAAGGCAAAGGGCTTTATCATCTATCCGGGCAAGCTGACCGTCGTGGACAGTTTCCGGGTCGGCTGTATCGGGCGGTTGGAAGAAACCGTGATGCGGCAGGTCGTGGAAGCCGCCGGGGACGCACTTGACGAAATGGGCGTGATCAGCGCCGCCCCGCCCGCACAAGCACTGGAAGAGCGCGCCAAGCTGGCCGCCTGAGGACTCGAGGAACCCGCAGATGACCATTCAAACCCCCGTCGAAGCCAACGAACGTGTCTATCCGACGCCCAAGGTGCCCGCCATCGCCATCTGTCTGGATGGCTGCGAGCCGGAATACCTGGACGTGGCGATTGCCAAGGGACTGATGCCGACGCTCAAGCGCATGCGCGAGACCGGCACCGACCGGCTGGCGCATTCGGTGATCCCCTCCTTCACCAATCCCAACAACCTGTCGATCGCGACCGGCTGCCCGCCCATCGTGCACGGCATCTGCGGCAACTACCTGATCGACCCCGACACGGGCGAGGAAGTGATGATGAACGACGTGCGTTTCCTGCGCGCGCCGACCGTGTTTTCCAGGTTCTATGACTCCGGGGCCCGCGTCGCGGTCGTCACCGCCAAGGACAAGCTGCGCGCGCTGCTGGGCGCGGGGCTCAAGTTCGACGAAGGCCGCGCCATCTGCTTCAGCTCCGAGAAGTCCGATCAGGCGACGCTGGCCGAAAACGGGATCGACAATGCCTCCGATTGGCTGGGTATGCCGGTGCCCGAGGTCTATTCCGCCGCCCTCAGCGAGTTCGTCTTTGCGGCGGGCGCGAAGCTGCTGACGGAATTCAAGCCGGATGTCATGTACCTTTCGACCACGGACTACATCCAGCACAAATTCGCCCCGGACCAGCAGGGCGCACTGGACTTCTATGCCATGTTCGACCGGTATCTGGCGCAGCTGGATTCATCGGGCGCGGCCATCGTCGTGACCGCCGATCACGGGATGAAACCCAAGCACCTTGCCGACGGATCGCCCAACGTGATCTATGCGCAGGATCTGCTGGACGAATGGCTGGGCAAGGACGCCGCCCGCGTCATCCTGCCGATCACGGATCCCTATGTGGTGCATCACGGCGCCTTGGGATCCTTCGCCACCGCCTATCTGCCGGACGGCGTTGACAAAACGGAGGTCATCGCCCGGCTGCGCGCGCGCGAGGAATTGATCCTGGTGGTGGACAAGGACGAGGCCATCAAACGCTTTGACCTGCCGGGCGACCGGATCGGCGACATCATCATGATTTCGGGCGAGAACATCTGCATCGGCACGTCCGCGCACCGGCACGATCTGGCGGCACTGAAGGAGCCGTTGCGTAGCCACGGCGGGCTGACCGAACAGGAAGTGCCCTTTATCGTCAACCGCAGGATCGAGCTGCCCGAGGCGCCCGTTCTGCGCAATTTCGACGCTTTCTTCTATGCAACAACAGCGGCGGCCCTGTAAGTCATGAAAGACCAACCCATGTCCAAGATCGAAATCCGGAATGAAGGAATGCGCATCGGCGGCGAGGTCGTCTTTGCCGATGACGTGGTGCCGGTTCACTATCCCTATACGAGCGAAGTTGTCGGCACCGTTCCGGCAGGCAAGGCCGAACACGCGCGCCGCGCCTTTCAGATCGCGGCGGATTACACCCCCAAACTCACCAGATACGAACGCAGCCAGATCCTGCGGCGCGCGGGCGAAATCATCGGCGAGCGGCGGGACTATCTGGCCAAGTGGCTGACGCTGGAGCTGGGCATCTGCCACCAGCACGCGATCTACGAGACCAAACGGGCGCAGGACGTGTTTCAGTTCGCCGCCGCCGAGGCGCTGAAGGATGACGGACAGGTGTTTTCCTGCGACCTGACCCACAACGGGAAGGAACGCAGGATCTACACCATGCGCGAGCCGGTGCGCGCCATCAGTGCGATAACCCCCTTCAACCACCCGCTCAACATGGTCAGCCACAAGATCGCGCCGTCGATCGCCACCAACAACTGCATGGTGTGCAAGCCGACCGAACTGACGCCGCTGACCGCCTTGACGCTGGCCGACATTCTGTACGAGGCCGGTCTGCCGCCCGAGATGTTCCAGGTGGTCACCGGCTGGCCGCAGGATATCGGTGACGAGATGATCACCAACGATAACATCGACATCATCACCTTCACCGGCGGGGTGCCGGTGGGCAAGATGATCGCGGAAAAGGCGGGCTACAAGCGGACAGCGCTGGAACTGGGGGGCAACGATCCCCTGATCGTTCTCAATGACCTTTCGGATGCCGATCTGGACAAGGCCGCGGCGATCGCCGTGGCCGGCGCGACCGGCAATTCGGGGCAGCGCTGCACCGCCGTGAAGCGGATTCTGGTTCAGGACAGTGTCGCGGACCGGTTCGTGCCGCTGGTGCTGGAGAAGGCCAAGGCACTGAAATTCGGCGACCCGATGGACCCGGAGACCCAGTTGGGCTGCGTCATTCACGACAAGGCTGCCGAGCTGTTTGAACGGCGCGTCCACATGGCCGAGGATCAGGGGGCCGAAATCCTCTATCACCCCGGACGTGACGGCGCGTTGCTGCCGCCCATCGTGGTGGACCGGGTGCCTCATGACAGCGAGTTGGTCATGGAGGAAACCTTCGGACCCATCGTGCCCATCGTCCGGGTGCCCGACGATGATGCCGAGGTCATGCGCATCTCGAACGGCACGCCGTTCGGATTGTCCTCGGGCGTCTGCACCAACGATCTGAACCGGGCGATTGCCTATATCAACGGGTTGAACGTAGGCACCTGCAACATCTGGGAGCAGCCCGGATACCGGATCGAGATGTCGCCCTTTGGCGGCATCAAGGACAGCGGCAACGGGGTCAAGGAAGGCGTGATCGAGGCGATGAAGTTCTTCACCAACGTCAAGACCTACTCGCTGCCCTGGCCCAACTGAACCGTGCCTCCGGGCACGGCCCGTAAAGGTCTGGGGGAAGCGCCATGATCGTGCACACCGAAGGCGAGTCGAACACGTCGGACGCCCGCCGGGCATGGATGGAGAAATCCACCGGCCCGGCCTCGGCCCCGTTGTTGAAACGCGACGCCGACGTGTTCCTGCACCAAAGCCTGTCCAGCCCCTGCGTCAGCACCATCGCCAAGGCCGAAGGCATATGGATCGAGGATCTGGACGGCCGCAGGTACATGGATTTTCACGGAAACTCGGTGCACCACATCGGTTATGGCCATCCACGGCTCATCGCCGCGATCAAGGCCCAGCTGGACGATCTGCCCTTTGCGCCGCGCCGGTTCACCAACGATCCAGCGGTGCAGCTGGCCGAGAAACTGGCCGACATCGCACCGGGCGATCTGGGCAAGAGCCTGTTCACCACCGGAGGTTCGGATGCCAACGAGGTGGCGCTCAGGATCGCGCGGGCCGCGACCGGGCGGTTCAAGACCCTGTCGTTCTGGGAGTCCTTCCACGGCGCCGGCTTCGGCGCGGCATCGGTCGGGGGCGAGGCGACGTTCCGCAGCCATATCGCCGGCCCGTTGTTGCCGGGTGCCGAGCATGTCGCGCCCTTTGCCTGCTATCGCTGTCCCTACAATCATCCCGGCCCGGAGTCCTGCGGCCTGGCCTGCGCCGCAATGGTGGATTACGTGCTGGCGCGGGAAGGCGATGTGGCGGCGGTGATTGCCGAACCGATGCGGGCGGTCCCTCAGGTGCCGCCCCCGGGATTCTGGCAAGCGGTGAGGGAAGCCTGCGACCGTCACGGCGCGCTGCTCATCATGGACGAAATCCCGACCGGGCTGGGAAAGACCGGACGGATGTTCGGATTCGAGCATGACGGCATCGTTCCCGACATCGTGACCCTCGGCAAGTCTCTGGGCGGCGGTGTTCTGCCCATCGCGGCCTGCGTGGCGCGCAGCGATCTGGATGTCTGCGGCGACTTTGCCATCGGGCACTACACCCACGAAAAGAACCCTGTGACCGCGCGGGCCGCATTGACGACGATTGAGATCATTGAGGACGAGGGGCTGGTCGAGCGCGCGGCCCAGCTGGGCGACCATGCGCTGGATCAGCTGCGCGAGAGGCTGTGCGGCAGCCCAATCGTGGGTGACATTCGCGGGCGCGGCCTGATGTTCGGGATCGAGATCGTCGAGGACCGTTCCGACAGGACGCCGGGCATCGGACGGGCGGAACGGATCTACTACGCCTGTCTGGACTCGGGCCTGAGCTTCAAGATCAGCCAGGGCTGCGTGCTGACGCTTTCGCCGCCGCTCACGATCTCGCGCACCGACCTGGACCATGCGCTGGACATCGTCGTGTCGGCGATCGAGGCGCAGGTATGAGCGTCTCGGCCCCATCGCCTGCAGGTCGCCGATGAGGCAACCGGCTGCGTTGCGTGCCGGCCGACATGTGAGGCGGCGGTCGCGGAAAGCGCAACGGGCCAATGAAGGTCGGTCGCCCAACCTCTCAGGTCATCAATAGGCAGACGTTACTCCAAGAAACTCTGTTTCATGATCCACTCGTTCGAGACGGATGAGCCCAGGCGGTCGGTCCGGTCGAACCACGCCTGCGCGACCAGGCTCTTGCCGTCGTCGTGCATGAAGTCCAGCGAGAAACTACCGTCAGCCGCAATGGGCGCAACGCGCCAGAGAACCGGGCCCCCGTCCCCGTCGATCTGCAACCGGATGCGCGCGATCAGCGGCATGTCCTGCGTCAGATCCAGCGGCGCGTCCGTCTGGGGCGTCAGCACCCCGCTCAGCGTGATACGGCCGTGGAACCAATAGCCCCGCACCAGTTCGATCAGCGTGCGGTAGCGCGGCCGGACGTGATAGAAACAGCTGCCCCAGCGCGCATCCGCCTCGCCGCCCCGGCGCCAGGCGGTCAGAAGGAACCCGCTGTCATTGTCGCAACCCGGTCGGATGACATTGTGATCCAGCTCAAGCGTACAGTTGAAGACCCGCGCCTGGTTTTGCGGGATGGCCCATTCGCGCGGGCTGATGGTAAGCTTCATCCCGTCGCGCAACCCCTCGGGCACCAGCGCCGCGATCTCGGTCCCGTTCCGGTCGTTGTGCACCTGCATCGGGAAGGTAATCACGTCATAGGGTGAGCCGGTATAGGCTTCGAAATCGAAGACGTTCTGCTGCGCGATGTTGTTCTGCAGCTTCACGTCGTCCGAGGCGAGGGCCACCGTGTCACCGGTTGCAGGATCGACCTCGTCGGGGATCTTCCAGTCGATGATCTCCATCCGCATGCACTGGTGGCTGTTGGTCGAGGAATCCACATCCCAGTTGAACACGGCCAGTTCGTTGTCGCCGTCCTGCACGACGGGAATGGTCTTGGTCCCGCGGTCGTCCCAGCGCCCCTCGTCGCC
>NZ_JBXWRY010000059.1:0-20431 GCF_059613135.1 Ruegeria sp. BHSB196 | reverse complement strand
CACGTCGCGGATCGACGTGATGTTGAAGCCCACGGCAGCCAGTGCGCGCAGCGCCGATTCACGGCCCGAACCGGGGCCCTGAACTTCGACTTCCAGCGTCTTGACGCCATGTTCCTGCGCCTTGCGGCCGGCATCTTCGGCGGCCATCTGGGCGGCGTAGGGGGTCGATTTCCGCGATCCCTTGAAGCCCATGGTGCCGGCGGACGACCACGAGATGGCGTTGCCCTGCACGTCCGAGATCAGGATCTTGGTGTTGTTGAAGGTCGAGTTCACATGGGCGACGCCCGATGCGATGTTCTTGCGCTCTTTGCGCTTTACGCGTGTCTTTTCACGTGCCATCGGTCAGACCCTCCTTACTTCTTCTTGCCCGCGATCGGCTTTGCGGGGCCTTTGCGGGTGCGAGCGTTGGTGTGGGTGCGCTGACCGCGAACCGGCAGGTTGCGGCGGTGGCGCAGACCGCGATAGCAGCCCAGGTCCATCAGGCGCTTGATGTTCATCTGCACTTCGCGGCGCAGATCACCTTCGACGGTATAGTTGGCGTCGATGTGTTCGCGGATGGCCAGAACCTCGGCATCGCTGAGTTCGTTGACCCGGCGGCTCTGGTCGACGCCCACGGCGTCGCAGATCGCCTTGGCCGAGCTGTTGCCGATACCGGTGATGTAGGTGAGGGCGATGGGTACCCGCTTGGCAGTCGGGATGTTTACGCCGGCAATACGTGCCACGTGTCACTTTCCTTTTCGTTGCGGTTCCGTAATTCCAGAACCTTTTTTCACAACGCTTGACCGTGGCAGTGTGGCCAGAGGGTCCAGCATCATTTCGAGGTGGTCGGGGCAAACGGGACGAATCCCGCTTGCGCGGTTGATTCCCAAAGGGATGGTGGTCGATATGGGCTTTTGCCGGGGGCGTCAAGCCCTTAGTGTCGTTCAGCCCAGAATCGCCTCGATCGAGGCGGTCACTTCCTTGATGTCGGACAGGCCGTTGACCGGGCGCAGGTCGCCCTTGGCATAGTAGTAGCCGATCAGCGGCGAGGTTTTCTTGTAGTATTCCATCAGGCGGGTGCGCAGGCTGTCCTCGTTGTCGTCGGCCCGGCGCACCATGTTGGTGCCGCCGCAGTGATCGCACTTGCCCGGTTCGGCGGTGGGGCGGGTTTCGTCGTGATAGACCTCGCCGCAATCGCCGCAGGTGAAGCGCCCGGTGATCCGCCGCACCAGCGCGTCGTCATCCACCCTTATCTCGATCACGGTGTGCAGGGACTGGCCCAGCTTGGCCAGAAGCGCCGCCAGCGCGTCGGCCTGGGCCAGCGTGCGCGGAAATCCGTCAAAGATGAAACCGGCGCCCTTCCGGGTGGTCAGCTGCTCTTCGATCAGGCCGATCACGATCTCGTCCGTGACCAGCTTGCCGGCATCCATGATCTCGGCGACCTTGCGGCCCATCTCGGTGCCCGAACTGCGCGCGGCGCGCAGCATGTCGCCGGTGCTGAGCTGGATCATGCCGCGGGTATCGACCAGGTGCCGCGCCTGCGTGCCCTTGCCCGCACCCGGCGGGCCCAACAGAATGATGTTCATCGCCGGGACGGTCCCTTTCTGCCGCGTTTCTTGCCCTTGCCGCGCAGTTGCGACTTTTCGATCAGCCCTTCGTATTGATGCGCGAGCAGGTGGCTCTGGACCTGCTGGATCGTGTCCATCGTCACCGAGACGATGATCAGGACCGAGGTGCCGCCGAAATAGAACGGAATCGCGAACTGGCCGCGCAGGATTTCCGGCAGCAGGCAGACGGCCGCCAGATAGCCCGAGCCCAGCACCAGAACCCGGTTCACCACGTATTCGAGATATTCCGAGGTCTTCTTGCCGGGGCGGATGCCGGGCACGAAACCGTTCTGCTTTTTCAGGTTCTCGGCCACGTCATCCGGTTTGAACGACACGTTGAAGGTGTAGAAATAGGCGAAGAAGATGATCATCGACGCGAAGAACAGCAGATAGAGCGGCTGCCCGGGGCCGAAATTCGCCAGCATCCACGACATGATCGGGCCGCTGGCCGCGCCCGAGGAGAAGGTCGAGATCGTCACCGGCAGCAACAGCAGCGAACTGGCGAAGATGGCCGGGATCACGCCGGCGGGGTTGACCTTGACCGGCAGGTGGCTGGAGCCGCCGTCATAGACCTTCATCCCCACCTGGCGGCGCGGATACTGGATGTGGATCTTGCGCAGGGCGCGCTCCATGAACACCACGAAGGTGATGACCACGATCACCATGACGATGACGCCGACGATCACCGCGGGGCTGATCGCGCCGCTGCGGCCCGAGGCGAAGAACTGCGCCAGGGCGGCCGGAACCTCGGCGATGATGCCGACGAAGATGATCAGCGAGATGCCGTTGCCGATGCCGCGGGCGGTGATCTGTTCGCCCAGCCACATCAGGAACATGGTGCCGCCGACGAGGGTGATCATGGTCGAGAACCGGAAATACAGGCCCGGATCGGTGGCCAGATCGCCCGATTCCAGCGACACGGCGAGGCCGTAGGCCTGCACGGTGGCCAGCGCCACGGTGCCGAAGCGGGTGTATTGGTTGAGTTTCTTGCGGCCCTGCTCGCCCTCTTTCTTGAGCTGTTCGAGCGCGGGCACCATCGAGGCCAGCAGCTGCACGATGATCGAGGCCGAGATATAGGGCATGATGCCGAGGGCGAAGATGCCCATGCGCCCCAATGCGCCGCCGGTGAACATCGAAACCATGCCGCCGATGCCCTGCCCCGCCTGTTCCATGAATTCGCGCAGCGCCTGTCCGTCGATCCCCGGCACCGGGATGAAGGTGCCCAGGCGATAGACGATCAGCAGGCCCAGCGTGAACAGGATGCGGTTGCGCAGATCGGTGGCCTTGCCAAGGGCGGACCAGCTTGTGTTGGCCGCCATTTGTTCTGCTGCTGATACCATAAATCGGTCTCTCTTATGAAAACGCCGCCCGGAACCGTTTTCCGGCTCGGGCGGCGTCTTGGAAAACTCTGAGGTCTATGTAAGCGGCACGCGCGCCGCTCACAAGCGCTTACTCTGCCGCAGCGGCTTTTGTGACCTTGAGTGAACCGCCCGCTTTCTCGACCGCCTCGACGGCGGCTTTCGATGCACCGGTCACTTCCAGGTTCACCTTGGCGCTGATTTCGCCCTTGGCCAGAACGCGGATGCCGTCCAGCTTGCGGCGCACCAGGCCGGAGGCGACCAGCGCGTCCTCGGTGATGGCGGATTTGACGTCCAGCTTGCCGGCATCGACGAATTTCTGGATCAGGCCCAGATTGACAACGGCGAATTCCTTGCGGTTGGGCTTGTTGAAGCCGCGCTTGGGCAGGCGCTGATAGAGCGGCATCTGGCCGCCTTCATAGCCGTTGATGGCCACGCCCGAGCGGGATTTCTGGCCCTTGATACCACGGCCGCCGGTCTTGCCCTTGCCCGAGCCGGGGCCGCGACCAACGCGGGTCTTCTTGGTGTTCGCGCCGGGATTGTCGCGCAGTTCGTGCAGTTTCATGTCGCTTCTCCTGAGCCGGATGTGGCCCCCGAAGCGTGATGGGCCAAACACGGCGTTTCTTGGTTTTGATTCTCGTGGCCCGGTCGGCCACCGGCCGCGTATAGACCCAGACACCGAATGGTTCAAGAGCCATGCCGCACGGAGCGCGGATGGGCGTTCGCCCGCGACGTGGGGCAATTCCGTGCTAGATTCGGATCATGAGCTGGAATCTGGACAAGGTCATCGGCTGGTGGTTGTCGGAAGGCCGGATGCTGCCGGACCTCGATCACATCGTTGGCGGGCTGGGAAAAGCCATGCTGGAGGCCGGTGCCCCGATCTGGCGCGTGCGGCTTGCCATCCGAACCGTGCATCCGCTGGTCACGGCGCTGAGCGCCGTCTGGGAACGCGACAGCGACCGGATCGACAGCGTCGCGTCCAGTCACGGGCTGGACCAGCGTCAGGAATACATCGGCAGCCCGCTGGCCCGGATCGCGGAAACCAACGCGCCGCTGCGAAAATCCCTGACCGGCTTGACCGAGGCGGATCACGAAGCCTATCACGAGTTGCGCGGACGGGGCGCAACCGACTATTACGGCCTGCCACTGAGGTTCATCGGCGAAGGCGGGGGCATCCTGGTCTTCGTGACCGACCGGGAGGACGGGTTCACCGATTTCGACATCGCCGGCTTCGACACGATCGCCGCCGCGCTTACCCCCGTGGTCGAGGTGCACCGGCTGCGCAACCTGTCGCTGGCGGTCGCCGAAGCCTATCTTGGCCCCCGGACCGGACGGCGGGTGGTCGGCGGGCAGATCACCCGGGGCAATATTGACCGGATCGAGGCAGCCATCCTGATCAGCGACATCCGCGACTGGACCGGGTTGAATGCGCGGCTTCCGGTCGAGGACACGGTGGCGCTGGCGAACCGCTATTTCGAGGTGATCGACGCGGCCGTCTCGGAAAACGGGGGCGAGATCCTCAAGTTCGTCGGCGACGGGGTGCTGGCGATCTTTCCGGCCGAGCCGGACATGCGCGCTGCGTGCCGGCGCGCGCTGAACGCCGCCCGGGCGGCGCTGGCCGCGGCGCCGCAGTCGGAGATTCAATACGGCGTCGGGCTGCATTGCGGCAGCGTGCTCTATGGCAATATCGGCTCGGAGGCGCGGCTTGACTTCACGGTGCTCGGCCAGGCGGTGAACATCGCGGCGCGGATCGAAGCGCTGTGCGGGACGACGGGTCAGCCCGCGCTTTATTCGCAGGCGTTCGCGGACATGCTGGAGGCCGAGCACATCCGGGTCGGGGCGTTTCCGCTGAAGGGGCTGGACGCGCCGGCGCAGATCTTTGCCCCCCTTGCCCGCGACGCCGCCAACCCGGCCGCCGAACAAATCGGTTGACACCGGCCCCGCGAGCGCGCATACGCCGCCGGTGTCTTGTCTGCGGCGTGAGCAGACCGCGCGTCGGATCGGTTGAACGACCCCGCGCGCAGCATTCAATCAACGCAACACTGATACCCAGATCACGCGGGGGTCGGCGTGATGGACCGCCAGGCCGGGATCTGCCGGGCCGGATCGTCGCGGAATGTGGACCCGTTCCCGATCGGGGCGGCCACGACAACCGTGCGGCTGGACAGGCCGTCACAATCATAAGGAAGACGGTCTTTGGACTTCACCATGCTGGGGCTGACGCCCCGCCTTGTCGCGAATCTCGAAAAACTCGGGATCTCCGACCCCACCCCCATCCAGAAACAGGCCATCCCGCACGCCCTGAACGGGCGCGACGTGATGGGGCTGGCGCAGACCGGCACCGGCAAGACGCTGGCCTTTGGCCTGCCCATCCTGATGTCGATGATCCGGCTTGACGGCCGGCCCGCCCCGAAAACCGCCCGTGGTCTGGTGCTGGCGCCGACGCGCGAACTGGCCCGGCAGATCACAGAAAACCTGCGCGCCTATTGCGAGGGCAGCCCGGTCAGGGTCGATCTGGTTGTCGGCGGCGTGTCGATGGGGCCGCAGATCAACCGGCTGAACCGCGGCACCGACCTGCTGGTGGCGACACCGGGGCGTCTGATCGACCTGCTGGAGCGCAGGGCGATCCGGCTGGACCAGACCCGGTTTCTGGTGCTGGACGAGGCCGATCAGATGCTGGATCTGGGGTTCATCCATGCGCTCCGCCGGATCGCGTCGCTGCTGCCGTCGGAGCGGCAGACCATGCTGTTTTCGGCCACCATGCCGAAGCAGATGGCCGAGATCGCGGCCGCCTATCTGAGCGATCCGGTGCGCGTCGAGACCGCGCCGCCGGGCCGCCCGGCGGACCGGATCGAGCAGGGCGTGCATTTCGTGGCGCATGGCGAAAAGACGGATCTGCTGATCGAGTTGCTGGATCGTCACCGCGACGAGCTGGCGCTGGTCTTTGCCCGCACCAAGCACGGGGCCGAGCGGCTGATGAAGGCGCTGGGCAAGGCCGGGTTCGCCGCCGGGTCGGTGCATGGCAACAAGTCGCAGGGGCAGCGCGACCGGGCCTTGCGGCAGTTCCGCGAGGGCGCGCTGCGCATTCTGGTCGCCACGGATGTCGCCGCCCGCGGCATCGACATTCCGGATGTGCGGCATGTCTACAATTTCGAGCTGCCCAACGTGCCCGACAACTATGTGCACCGCATCGGCCGGACCGCCCGGGCGGGCCGGGGCGGACGCGCGGTCGCGTTCTGCGCGCCGGCCGAGATGGGCGAATTGCGGGCCATCCAGAAGACCATGGGCCGGGACATTCCGGTGCTTGGCGGTCGGCCCTGGGCGATGGACGAGCCGAAGGCGCCGCGAAAGCCGCAGCAGGGCCGGCGGCGCCGGCCGGGGCGCGGCCGGGTCCGCGCGAAGGCGGCCTGAAAACAAGAGCGCCCCGTCTGGGCGGGGCGCTGGGTCTTCACGTTGTCGGTGCCGCCGCGGTCAGGCGCAATAGACGTGCTTGTGCGCGATGTCCGCGATGTCGCAGCGGCGCAGGCCGATGTCGTTGAGTTCCCGGTCGGTCAGGCTCTGCAACTCGCGATAGGTGCGGTTGTACTCGGCGGCGCGGGCGCGGTTCCGTTTCACGTTTTCGACAAAGGCGCGGATGCGGGCGCCCAGGGTGAGGCCGGACTGCGGGATGTTCAGGGTCGTTGCCATTTCTTTCTTCCTTTCCTGAGCCGGGGCGTATTCCCCGGCGGGTATCGTTTTCCGTTTCGGACAGGGTTCAGATATGGGCGGCTGATACCGCAAACAATCACCGTTTCGGTCTAGCCGGTTTGCGATTTTTGCATGGCCCTGCGGGGTTTGGGCCCGGTCAAAGAAAAACGCCCCCGGTTTCCCGAGGGCGTTGTTCAATCGCGGCGTCGAACTGCGCTCAGCCGCGTTCTTCGACGATCTCGACCAGATGCGGGATCTTGTTGATCATGCCGCGGATCGAGGGGGTGTCCTCGAGCTCGCGAGTCTTGTGCATCTTGTTCAGGCCCAGGCCGATCAGGGTTGCGCGCTGGTCGGCGGGGCGGCGGATCGGCGAGCCGATCTGCTTGACGACGATGGTTTTTGCCATGGTGACGTCTCCTTACGCTTCTTCGGCGACTTGCGCCGATGCGGCCGGTGCCTCGTCCCGCTTGGGCAGGATGTCGGCAACCTTCTTGCCACGGCGCGCGGCGACCGAACGCGGGCTCTGCTCTTTCTGCAGGCCGTTGATGGTGGCGCGGATCATGTTGTAGGGGTTGGCGCTGCCCAGCGACTTGGACACCACGTCCTTGACGCCCAGCATCTCGAACACGGCGCGCATCGGGCCACCGGCGATGATCCCGGTCCCTTCCGGCGCGCTGCGCATGATCACCTTGCCGGCGCCGTGACGGCCGTACATGTCGTGGTGCAGGGTGCGGCCTTCGCGCAGCTGCACGCGGATCATCTGGCGCTTGGCCTGCTCGGTGGCCTTGCGGATGGCCTCGGGCACTTCCTTGGCCTTGCCCTTGCCGAAGCCGACACGGCCCTTCTGGTCGCCGACCACCACCAGCGCGGCAAAGCCGAAGCGCTTGCCGCCCTTGACGGTCTTCGACACACGGTTGATCGCGACAAGGCGATCGGCGAATTCGGGCGCGGCGTCCTCGCGGTCGCGGCGGTTGCCCCGGCGGTTTTCACGTTCTGCCATTCGGCTTTCCTTTGTTCAGTGGCGCCTGGCGCCGTTGGTCCGATCGCAGTGGGCCGTTTGGCCCCCCGATCATCGAGGCGGGCGATCCCGCCTTCACTGTGCCGCGGCCGGGCTGAAGCCCGGCCTACGGCGGATCCCGAGTGCTGGCCGGGCCTGGGCCCGGCCTGCCGTCAGATCTTGAGCCCGCCTTCCCGCGCGGCGTCGGCCAGAGCCTTGACCTTGCCGTGGAACAGGAAGCCGCCGCGGTCGAAATAGGCTTCTTCGACACCGGCCTTCCTGGCGCGTTCGGCGATCGCCGCGCCCACCTTGGTGGCCGCTTCGACGTTGTTCTTGCCGACGACGCCCAGATCCTTTTCGAGCGACGAGGCCGAGGCCAGGGTCACGCCGCGCACGTCGTCGATCAGCTGAACGGAGATGTTCTTGTTCGACCGGTGCACGGACAGGCGCGGACGGCCTGCATTGACCTTGCGAAGCTTGTTCCGAACGCGCAGGCGGCGTTTCAGAAACAGGGTACGTTTGCTGTTTGCCATTTTGAGCGTCCTTACTTCTTCTTGCCTTCCTTGCGGAAGATATACTCGTCCTTGTAGCGGATGCCCTTGCCCTTGTAGGGCTCGGGCGCGCGCCACTTGCGGATGTTGGCCGCGACTTCACCGACCTGCTGCTGGTCGATGCCTTCGACGACGATCTCGGTCTGCTTCGGCGCGGTGATGGTCACACCCTCCGGAGCGACGAAATCGACATCGTGGCTGTAGCCCAGGTTCAGCTTGAGCGTGTTGCCCTGCATCTGCGCCCGGTAGCCAACGCCGCTGATCTCGAGCTCTTTCTTGAAGCCCTGGGTAACGCCGGTCACGAGGTTGGCGACCATGGTGCGGCTCATGCCCCACTGCTGGCGTGCCCGCTTGGACGAGCCGCGCGGGTCGATCTTGACGACGTTGTCTTCGACCGAGATGGTCACATCGTCGGTTGCGGTGAAGCTGCGGGTGCCTTTCGGCCCCTTCACTTCGATGGTCTGGCCGGACACAGAGGCGGTGACGCCGCTGGGCAGCTCGACCGGTCTTTTACCAATACGAGACATATCCGGACCTCCTTAGAAGACGGTGCAGAGCACTTCGCCGCCAACATTGTTGGAGCGGGCGTTGTGATCCGACATCACGCCCTTGGGCGTGCTGACAATCGACACGCCGAGGCCCTGGCGGACCTGCGGGATGTCCTTGACGGCCATGTAGACGCGGCGGCCGGGCTTGGAAACCCGCTTGAGCTCGCGAATGACAGGTTCGCCTTCGTAGTATTTCAGGCTGATCTCGATGGCCGGATGACCGTTTTCGCCGGTCACTTTCTCATAGCCGCGGATATAGCCTTCGTCCGCCAGCACGTCCAGAACCCAGGCCCGCAGCTTGGAGGCGGGCGTGACCACGGTGCTTTTGCCGCGCATTTGCGCGTTGCGGATGCGGGTGAGCATATCGCCGATAGGATCGTTCATATCACTCTCTCCCTCACCAGCTCGATTTCACCAGGCCCGGAATCTGACCGGCAGATCCCAGATCGCGCAGGGCGATACGGCTGACCTTGAGCTTGCGGTAATAGGCGTGCGGACGCCCCGTAAGCTGGCAGCGGTTGTGCAGACGGGTTGCCGAGCTGTTGCGCGGCAGTTTCGCCAGTTTCAGACGCGCCTTGAAGCGTTCCTCCATCGGGCGGCTTTCGTCATTCGCGATCTCTTTCAGCTCGGCGCGCTTTGCGGCGTATTTCGCCACCAGGCGCTCGCGCTTCTTCTCGCGTTCGATCATGCTTTTCTTAGCCATGTCTCAATCCTCCCGGCGCTTACGCGTTGAACGGCATGTTGAAGTGCTTCAACAGTGCCTTTGCTTCAGCGTCGGTTTTCGCTGTGGTGGCAATTACGATGTCCATGCCCCAGACCTCATCGACCTTGTCGAAGTCGATTTCCGGGAACACGATGTGCTCCTTGATGCCCATGGCAAAGTTGCCGCGGCCATCGAACGAGGGTCTCACACCGCGGAAGTCCCGCACGCGCGGCAGCGCGATGGTGATCAGGCGGTCCAGGAATTCGTACATCCGGTCGCCGCGCAGCGTCACCTTGGCGCCCAGCGGCATCTCTTCGCGGACGCGGAAGCCGGCGATCGACTTCTTGGCCTTGGTGGACACCGCCTTTTGACCGGCGATCGCGGTCAGATCCTCGACGGCCGACTTGGCCTTCTTGGAATCCTTGACCGCCTCGGAGCCACAGCCGATGTTCAGAACGATCTTTTCCAGCTTGGGAATCTGCATCTCGTTCTTGTAGCCGAACTCTTCCTTCAGGGCGGCGCGGATCTTGTCCGCGTATTCGGCCTTGAGGCGCGGGGTGTAGGTTGCAGCATCAAGCATCGATCACGTCCCCCGTGGTCTTGGCGTAACGCACCTTCTTGTCGCCTTCCATGCGGAAGCCGACGCGGGTGGCCTTGCCGTTCTTGTCGAGCAGCGCCAGGTTGCTGAGATCGATCGGCATCGCCTTGGGCAGGCGGCCGCCCTGCGAGTTCTGCGACTGGCGGGTGTGGCGGATGGCGATGTTGATGCCGTCGACGACGGCCTTGCCGGCTTTGGGATCGACCGAGGAAATCGTTCCCTCCTTGCCCTTGTCCTTGCCGGCCAGCACGACGACCTTGTCGCCTTTGCGAAGTTTGGCAGCCATGGTTACAGCACCTCCGGAGCCAGCGAAATGATCTTCATGAAGTTCTTCGCGCGCAGCTCACGAACGACCGGGCCGAAGATCCGGGTGCCGATCGGCTCGTTGTTGTTGTTGAGGATCACGGCGGCGTTGCGATCGAAGCGGATCGCGGTGCCGTCTTCGCGGCGAACTTCCTTGGCGGTGCGCACGACGACGGCCTTGCGGACGTCGCCTTTCTTCACGCGGCCGCGCGGGATGGCTTCCTTGACCGAGACGACGATGATGTCGCCGACGGAGGCGTATTTACGCTTGGAACCACCCAGGACCTTGATGCACTGCACCCGGCGCGCGCCGGAGTTGTCAGCGACATCCAGATTGGTCTGCATCTGGATCATGTGGTTTCTCCCGACCTGTGGGGGCTGTTCTGGTTAGATCCCCCAGGGTTTCGATTGAACCGAAAGGTCCGGCGGCTTACGCCTCCAGAACCTCCCAGCGTTTGGTCTTGGATTTCGGCGCGCATTCGATGATGCGGACCGTGTCGCCCACCTTGTAGGCATTCCTTTCATCGTGAGCTCGGTACTTCTTGGACTTGCGGATGGTCTTCTTCAGAACCGGATGCGTGAAGCGGCGTTCCACCAGCACGGTCACGGTCTGTTCGTTGGCGTCGCTGGTCACGGTGCCTTGCAGAATACGTTTGGGCATCTCTCAGGCTCCTCAGTTCGCAGCTTCGGCGGCTTTTTCGTTCAGCACGGTCTGCACGCGCGCCACGTCGCGGCGCACGGTCTTGATCCGGGCGGTGTTTTCGAGTTGACCGGTCGCCTGCTGGAAGCGCAGGTTGAACGCCTCCTTCTTGAGGTTGACCAGTTCCTCCCGGAGCTGGTCCGGGGTCTTGTTGCGCAGTTCCTGGGCGTTCATCGCCTTTTTCCTTTGCTCAAAACACCAGAAGGCCCCCGTGCAGGGTCACCTTGGACCTGGTGGATGAAAAACAGACATGCGAATCCCCCGACTCGGCCGGGGGACACGCAGGATGCCGCTCTATAGGGGGTTCGCGGGTGGAGGGCAAGGGAAAGTTTGGCGGTGTTTCTGGAGTGCCGTTTTCTGCCATCAGCCCCGGGCGAAACCCGTGCGCCGGATGCGGGGGCCATCCCGAGCTTGGACGGGCGCCGCCGGTTCGGCCCTCAGCCGCCGTGCGGACCGGGGCTCACTCCCACCGATAGTTGAAACTCACGCTGATCCGCTCCTCTTCGGCCATGTTCATCGGCACCTCATGCCGGAGCCAGCTTTCCCACAGCAGCACCTCGCCCACCTGCGGCGCGACATAGATGAACGGCTGCAAGTCGCGCCGCGCTTCCTTGCGGCGGACCGGGGCGGCCATCATGCGGGCCGAGCGGGGGTCTTCCAGTTTCAGCGCGCTGGCGCCCTGGGGCATCGCCACATAGGTGGTGCCCGAGATCACCGAATGCGGGTGGATATGGCTGGCGTGCATCCCGCCTTCGGGCAGGATGTTGATCCAGAGGTCTTCGAGCTTCAGTTCCCTGCCGTCCAGATCGAATTCCAGATCCTCGGCAAAGGCCGCCACGTGCCGGTCCAGCGCCTTGACCAGATCGGCGAAGATCGGGAAGCGCCAGGGCAGATCGGTCAGCGAGGCATAGCTGGTGTAGCCGGGATAGCCGTTCCGCGCGCACCAGTCCTGCCCGGCCTCGTCATCCTCGGCGATGACCAGGCAGGAGCTTTCCAGCTCCTCCGGGTCGATCCCGGGGTCGAATTCGGACAGGGCGGCGCGATAGAGGCGGGTGACGAAGAGGGATTCGATCTGTGGCATGGGCGATCAATAAACCAGCCTGCGCCCGAATGCGAAGAGCGATTCTTTGCGAGGCTCTGCCTCGCGCTCCGGGATATTTGCCGGCCAGATGAATTCGGACCATGCATCTTCATCTGGCCAGAAATATCCCGGGGGAGGCGCCGCTTGCGGCGACGGGGGCAGCGCCCCCGGAAACGCGGGGCGACCGCACCCGACGGCTGTCGCGGTCGCGGCGTCAGAAATTGACATATGGCAGGGGGTCGGAATGGTGGGAGATCAGTTTCCAGTGGCCGTCTTCCTTGCGGAACACGTTGGTGCCGCGTATCTGAAACTTTGACACATCGCCTTTCGGATCCTGCCCGGAGGCAACCGCCATGTGATGCACAACGGCCAGCGTATCGCCCATCGTGACATGACGCGTCAACAGGCGGATCGACCCGCCCAGATGCGCCTGGCCCTGGGCCGCCCAGTCCTGGTCCGTCACCCGCCACCCGACATGAAACAAGTCCGGGGCCGGTCCCATGTAGATCACGTCATCCGCATGCGACCAGAGGTCTTCCATCGGCTTGATGTCACCCCCGAACATGGCGTTCAGGGCGGCGAAGAAGCCGTCATCCGCTTGAATGACCGCATCCCGATCAGTCATGGTCGTCCTCCCGCTGCACATGTCTTGTGCTCGTGTCCGGGCCGCGTGCCCCCGAGAGCCTTAACACGGGCGGCCGAACCGGTAATCAAAAAATTACCCCCGCCGGTGTCCCGACGGGGGTAGGTATCGGTCGGGCGGGGGCCGCCCGGCCCCTTCCTTACCAGTCTTCGCGGACCACGACGCGGGTCTTGATCGGCAGTTTCATCGCGGCCAGGCGCAGGGCCTCGCGCGCGATGTCCTCGCCGACGCCGTCGATCTCGAACATCACCCGGCCGGGCTTGACCTTGGCCGCCCAGAAATCGACCGAGCCCTTGCCTTTGCCCATACGGACTTCGGTGGGCTTGGAGGTCACGGGCGTATCCGGGAAGATCCGGATCCACACGCGGCCCTGGCGTTTCATGTGGCGGGTCATCGCCCGGCGCGCAGCTTCGATCTGGCGCGCGGTGACGCGCTCGGGCTGCAGGGCTTTCAGTCCGAAAGTGCCGAAGTTCAGATCGGAGCCGCCCTTGGCTTCGCCCTTGATCCGGCCTTTTTGCACCTTGCGGAATTTCGTACGCTTGGGTTGAAGCATCTCAAATCCTCCTCAGCGGCGGCCGCCACCGGCACCCCGGGGTGCTGGGCCGTCCTGGAGTTCCTGGGCCTTGCGGTCACGTGCCTGCGGATCGTGCTCCATGATCTCACCTTTGAAGATCCAGACCTTGATCCCGATGATCCCGTAGGGGGTCGAGGCTTCGGCATGCGCGTAGTCGATGTCGGCGCGTAGGGTGTGCAGCGGCACGCGGCCTTCGCGGTACCACTCGGTCCTGGCGATTTCGGCGCCGCCCAGACGGCCAGCGACGTTCACCCGGATACCCAGGGCGCCCATGCGCATGGCGTTCTGCACGGCCCGCTTCATCGCGCGGCGGAACGAGACCCGGCGCTCCAGCTGCTGGGCGATCGACTCGGCCACCAGCTGCGCGTCAAGCTCGGGCTTGCGCACTTCGACGATGTTGAGGTGCAACTCGCTGTCGGTCATCGCGGCCAGCTTCTTGCGCAGCACTTCGATGTCCGCGCCTTTCTTGCCGATGATGACGCCCGGACGGGCGGTGTGGATCGTGACGCGGCACTTCTTGTGCGGACGTTCGATGATCACACGGGCCACGCCGGCCTGCTTGCACTCTTTCTTGATGAACTCACGGATCTTGAGGTCTTCCAGCAGAAGATCGCCGTAGTCCTTGGTATCGGCGTACCAGCGGCTGTCCCAGGTGCGGTTGACCTGAAGGCGCATGCCGATCGGATTGACTTTGTGTCCCATTAGGCTTGCTCCTCGACTTGACGCACCTTGATGGTGAGTTCCGAGAACGGCTTCATGATCTTGCCGAACCGGCCGCGGGCGCGCGGACGGCCGCGTTTCATGACCAGGTTCTTGCCCACCCAGGCTTCGGCGACGATCAGTTCGTCCACGTCCAGGTTGTGGTTGTTCTCGGCGTTGGCGATGGCGGACTGAAGGCATTTCTTCACGTCCTGCGCGATCCGCTTGTTCGAGAAAGTCAGGTCGGTCAGCGCCTTCTCGACTTTCTTGCCACGGATCATCGCGGCAACCAGGTTCAGTTTCTGCGGGCTGGTGCGAAGCATCCGGGTTTTCGCCATTGCTTCGTTTTCGGCCACGCGGCGGGGGTTCTTTTCCTTGCCCATGACTTACTTCCGCTTCGCTTTCTTGTCCGCGGCGTGACCGTAATAGGTCCGGGTCGGCGAGTATTCACCGAACTTCTGACCGATCATGTCTTCCGAGACGTTTACCGGGATATGCTTGTGGCCGTTGTACACACCGAAGGTCAGGCCCACGAACTGGGGCAGGATGGTGGAACGACGCGACCAGATCTTGATGACTTCGTTGCGGCCCGATTCGCGCGCGGCTTCGGCTTTCTTGAGCACGTAAGCATCGACGAAAGGACCCTTCCAAACAGAGCGAGACATCTGTTAACGCCCTTTCTTCTTGGCGTGGCGCGAGCGGATGATCAGCTTTTGCGACGCTTTGTTCTTGTTGCGGGTGCGGGAGCCCTTGGTGTCCTTGCCCCACGGCGTGACCGGCGTGCGGCCGCCCGAGGTCCGGCCTTCGCCACCGCCATGCGGGTGGTCGATCGGGTTCATGGCGACACCGCGGACGGCGGGACGCTTGCCCATGTGACGGGCGCGGCCGGCCTTGCCGAAGTTCTGGTTGCTGTTGTCGGGGTTCGACACGGCGCCGACGGTGGCCATGCATTCCTGGCGCACCATGCGCAGCTCGCCCGAGCTCAGACGGATCTGGGCATAGCCGCCGTCGCGGCCGACGAACTGGGCGTAGGTGCCCGCGGCGCGCGCGATCTGACCGCCCTTGCCGGGCTTCATCTCGATGTTGTGCACGATGGTGCCGATCGGCATGCCCGAGAACGGCATCGCGTTGCCGGGCTTGATGTCGGCCTTGGCCGACGCGATGACCTTGTCGCCAACCGCCAGACGCTGCGGGGCCAGGATATAGGCCTGCTCGCCGTCATCGTATCTGATCAGCGCGATGAACGCGGTCCGGTTCGGATCGTACTCGATCCGCTCGACGGTGGCCGCCACATCGAATTTGTTCCGTTTGAAGTCAACGATCCGGTAGAGACGCTTTGCGCCACCGCCACGGCGGCGGGCTGTGATCCGTCCGGTGTTGTTCCGGCCGCCCTTCTTGGTCAACCCTTCGGTGAGGGATTTGACCGGACGTCCTTTCCAAAGCTCCGAACGGTCGATCAGCACCAGCCCGCGCTGGCCCGGCGTCGTCGGCTTGTACGACTTGAGTGCCATGCTTTCTGTCTTCCGTTTAGCAAGCGCGAGGATCAATCCCCGCTATGTGAGAGGCCCCCGCAGGGGCCAAGGGTATAGGGCCCCGAAGGTCCCCGGCTGCAAATATCAGAGGCCCCGGAACGAATCCGAGGCCGCAGGATTGGGAGCGTGTAGCAGGGTTGGGGATGGGGGGCAATAGGGGAAACCATTGAAGTCTGTCATTCACGCGAGAAGTCTCGTTGCTGCGTACTAACCCTCGCGAAAAAAGTTGAAGCAATGCTTGGAACTAGTCGTTGTTGGCCAAAGAAATTAGTTCAGGTGTGACCTGAATCGGACCTCGGCTGTACAGTTGAGATATTTCTTCCAACTTTGACACTGCGTCTTTGGGTAGCTCTATCTCGATGTCAAAACTCTCTTTCAACTGCGCCTGAGCAGTTCGAGCCCAATCAAGGACATTACGCGCGAGATCCTCTGTCTCGGAGACCGCGAAAAGGTCTCCTATGTCCACTTGGATTTCGTTCAACTGAGCGTTTCTTGAATTGAAACCTTCAATGTTTTTGACCGGCGACCCAAACTCTTTGCCAATTATGTCTCTGGCTTGGCTATGGCCTTTTACAATTGGTTCTCGTACCCGCCGGTAAAGCTTCGCAACAATATCGAACAAAAAGATGCTATCCATTTTCTTCTTCAAGTCAGAGAAATCAATTTCTTGACCAAGTTCGTTGTGTTTTTTGACAAGATCGTTGTACAGAGCCCAATTGTCCTCCCATTTTGATCCGTCCGACCAGCGTCCTTGCATAACATGTTGCAAAACGACTTCTCGGGTATAGACAGAAACAACAGACTTAAAACGATCAATGAGTTGCTCCGCCTCTTCTTGCTTATCTTCCCAAAGCTCTGCTTCAAAACCCAAGCCTTTGAACCGCTTGAACCTTGCAATATTTGAATAGATGAAACTGAAAAAGGCCATGGCAAAAGTTGCTGATGCCCCGGGCAAGTCTTCAGCCCAAAGTCGGCTGAAGCTAAACAGAAGCAATGCTAGGCCCACTAAGCCAAAGAACAATTGCTCCCAACTGTTTTTCAGAAATTCCCACATATCGCGAACAATACATCTCGTGTCGACAACCTCAAGGTGATGATGGGTCTTCTCAAATACGAAGTGCATATGGCGCGGAATCAAGGCCGAAGGCCGCCGCGCCAGCGCCTGCCCGTCCCGGCGGGCTGGCGCTTTGGGGACGTTTGCGCCTCACTATGAATTCGGATGTAATTGGCACCATAAAGCGCCCAAATCAGCCGGTGCGGCGCCATCCCACGGGCAGGCGCTGGCGCGGCTCACGAGCAGGCCCAACAAAAAACCCCCGCCTTTCGGCGGGGGCCTTCATCTCTCTCCAAGGACGGGTCCGATCAGAGACCGGTGCTTACGTCGATGGTGTTGCCCTCTTCCAGGGTCACATAGGCCTTCTTGACGTCTTTCCGCTTGCCCAGCTGGCCGCGGAACCGCTTGACCTTGCCTTTGGTCACGGTGGTGTTCACCGCCTTGACCTTGACGCCGAACAGCGCCTCGACGGCTTCCTTGATCTGCGGCTTGCTCGAGTCGATCGCCACCTCGAAGACGACCGCGCCGTTTTCGGACGCCATGGTCGATTTCTCGGTGATGACCGGCTTGCGGATCACGTCGTAATGTTCTGCCTTCGCGCTCATTTCAGTCGAGCCTCCAGTGCTTCGACACCCGCCTTGGTGAGCACCAGGGTGTCACGCTTGAGGATGTCATAGACGTTTGCGCCCATCGACGGCAGGATATCCAGACCTTCGATGTTGCGGGCGGCGCGGGCGAAGCCTTCGTTCACGGTGGCGCCGTCGATGACCAGAGCGCGCTTCCAGCCCAGGTTTGCAACCTGCTTGGCCAGAGCGGCGGTCTTGCCTTCGGCTTCGGCGCTTTCGATCACGACCAGCTCACCGGCCTTTGCCTTGGCCGACAGGGCGTGGCGCAGGCCCAGCTTGCGGAACTTTTTCGGCAGGTCGTGGCCGTGCGAACGCGGTGTCGGACCCTTGTAGACGCCACCCTTGCGGAAGATCGGCGCGTTGCGGTCCCCGTGACGTGCGCCACCGGTGCCCTTCTGGCGATAGATCTTCTTGGTCGAGTAGCTGGTTTCCGAGCGGGTCTTGACCTTGTGGGTGCCGGCCTGCGCGTTGTTGCGCTGCCAACGGACCACACGGTGCAGGATGTCCGCGCGCGGCTCCAGGCCGAACAGATCGGCATCCAGCTCGATGTCGCCGGCTTTCTTGCCGTCCAGTTTGATCACGTCGAGTTTCATGCTTCACCACCTTCCGCGGGCGCTTCTTCCGCAGGCGCTTCGGTTGCGGCACCCTTCACGGCTGCCGGGAAGGGCAGACCCTCGGGCGCTTTCTTCTTGACGGCGTCCTTGACGGTAACCCAGCCCGATTTCGGTCCGGGAACGGCACCTTTGATGAAGACCAGGCCACGCTCGGCGTCGGTCTTGACGACTTCGAGGTTCTGCGTGGTGACACGGGCGGCGCCCATGTGACCGGCCATCTTCTTGCCCTTGAACACCTTGCCCGGATCCTGACACTGACCGGTCGAACCGTGCGACCGGTGGCTGATCGAAACACCGTGCGAGGCGCGCAGACCACCGAAGTTGTGGCGCTTCATCGCACCGGCAAAGCCCTTGCCGATCGAGGTGCCCGAAACGTCAACCTTCTGACCAGCCAGGAAGTGGTCCGCCGAGATCTCGGCACCCACGTCGATCAGCGCGTCTTCGGACACGCGGAACTCGGCCAGCTTGCGCTTGGGCTCGACCTTGGCGGCGGCGAAATGGCCGCGCATGGCCTTGGAGGTGCGTTTTGCCTTGGCGGCACCGGCGCCCAGCTGAACGGCGGTGTAGCCGTCTTTCTCGGCGGTGCGCTGTGCGACGACCTGCAGGTTGTCCAGGTGCAGGACGGTCACAGGGATCTGCTTGCCGTCTTCCATGAACAGCCGGGTCATGCCGACTTTCTTTGCGATAATACCAGAGCGCATCTTCAATACCCTCCGATCTTACGACTGCAGCTTGATCTCGACGTCCACACCAGCGGCGAGGTCGAGCTTCATCAGCGCGTCCACGGTCTGGGGCGTCGGATCTACGATGTCCAAGAGACGCTTGTGCGTGCGGATCTCGAACTGATCGCGGGATTTCTTGTCAACGTGAGGGCCACGGAGAACCGTGAACTTCTCGATCTTGTTCGGCAGCGGGATCGGTCCGCGCACGTTCGCGCCGGTCCGCTTGGCAGTGTTGACGATCTCCTGCGTGCTGGCATCCAGGACGCGATAGTCAAATGCCTTGAGCCGAATACGGATGTTTTGGCTTTGCATCGTAACAGCCTTTTTCTTCAGGCGTTGGAGTTGAGAGGAGGACGGGCGCGCATCGCCAACCCTCATCGAACCCAAAAGGCGGGAATCACCCCGCCTTCACGTTCTCATCGAGAACCTGCGCCGGATACATGGGAGGGAGAGGTTTGGCAAGCAGGAAATGCAGTCAGAACCCTGGTGCGGATCTTCAAGCGAGCGATATGTCCTCACGCCTGGGCAGATTTCGTGAACCCTACCCAGCTTCAGGATCGTTTTTGGATTGTCCCGATTCCGCCAACTCATCCCAAACCGCATCCGGGATTGCCCAGTTGGCCCATTCGAAGGTCTGTTCGACATGCTGCGGCCACGTCGCCCCACAGATTGTGGAGGCAATATCGGCGTTTTTGATCGAGAACTGCAGCGCAAGCGCCCCCAGCGGCACATCGTATCGCGAGCAGATAGCTTCAATCGCCCGAACCGGGCCAAGGTCAGTCTCGGTCGCCTGGCGATAGACGTAGAAATGGTGGGCTGAACTTCCTTTTGCCAGAATTCCCCCCGAATAGGGCGCCGCATTCAGAACCGTTACACCCTTGGACCGGGCAAATTCGATCATCGGAGCAGAGTTCACGTTGACGACCGTGTGCCGGTTGTGCGTCAGGAGTACGTCGAACTCGCGATCACGCAGCATTGGCATAAGAACGTCAAGTCGGCCACCAGCAAGCCCTACGGCCTTCGCATACCCTTCTTCCTTGATCCGAAACAACTCATCAAGCGCGCCGCCTTTTCCTGTTACTTCCGGAATATCTGCGGCGTATTCCGGGTCGTGGAGATGAAGAATATCCACTTGCTCGACGCCCAGCGCCTCAAGACTTGCTTCAAGTGACCTCCGGGCTTGTGCCGCATCGAACCTGTTGCTCTCCATGTCCCGATCCAGTTTCGTGGATAGAACCCGACCCTCTGGCCAACCACCAAGTTCACGAACGACACGTCCGATACGTTCCTCGCTTCGACCCATCGCGTATCCGCGCGCCGTATCAAGGAATCCATCCGGGCGCATCAGAATTGCCCTTATGGTCTCAAGCGCCCGGCTTTCCTTGACCTCGTACCCATAAATCTGAGGTATGCTGCCCAATCCTGTTGAACCGAAACCGATCGACGGCAAACTGACTCCAGTTTGGCCGATTTCATGGTGTTTGGTCATCCCCCCATCCTCCCCTAAAGATTTCGATGACAGCAATACTGTCGAGGCGCACCCCACAACACAAGCCTGGTATGTTGGACGGTCCGCTCAAGCGAACCTCAAGCATGAGCTATTGAACTCCAACAAAAAAAGCCGCCCCGTTGGGGCGGCCTTCCTTGGTTTCTTACCTTGTTGCTCCCGGCAGATTTTCCTGTGGAAAATCGCCCGCCGCAACCCGGCGCGACAAGCGCGCCTTACTCGATGATCTTCGACACCACGCCGGCGCCGACGGTGCGGCCGCCTTCGCGGATGGCGAAGCGCAGGCCGTCTTCCATCGCGATCGGCGCGATCAGCTCGACCGTGAAGCCCACGTTGTCGCCCGGCATC
>NZ_JBXWRY010000058.1:0-20972 GCF_059613135.1 Ruegeria sp. BHSB196 | reverse complement strand
GTTCTCTTCGCGGGTCTTGCCGCCGAACTTGCCGGATTTCTCGGTCACATAGGCCTGGATCGCGCCCGACTGGCTGGTGCGGAAATCGCCGTCGACCAGAACCGGCGCCTCGCCCATCTCGTTGACGTTGGCGCGGTATTCAGGCGTACGGGTCTCGCCGCCGAAGAAATCGACAAAGACCGGCTCCCAGTCCAGGCCCGAAAGCTGCAGCGCCAGCGCCGCCTTGTAGGAATTCCCGCTTTCTCCGAAACAATGAAGTTGAATGGTCACCATAGCCTCCCTGTGATTGGCGTCGCAGCGGGGGTTTCACACCCCCGCACCCCCGTGGAGTATTTCAGGCAAGATGAAGAACGGACCCGTTCAGCAATTGTTAAGATCCATGCGTTCTGATCGTCGCCGCGGTACAGGCTGGAGAGCCGATGACCGCGCAAGGTGAAGCCCCGCTGTCCCGCCGCAAGGTTGCGCGCCGGATGGCGGGGTGGACCTGTCCGGGCTTCATCTTGCCACAAATACTCTCGCCGAAGGCGGCACGACCTTGCCGCCGCTCCGGCGCGTGGACAGGTGAATGCGCTTGTGGTCTTCACCACTTGCACGCCTCCGGTTCGGGGTTGATCGGATGCGGACCGCGGGCGAGGGCGTCCATGCCGGTCCTGCCGACGAACCCATGGAGCGGACCGGTCGGCGCTTCGGTCGCGCCCATCACCGCTTGACCGGAACAGACGTTCTCGGTCATCGCGGTCGGCAAGCAGCGGGTCGGTCGGAAAGGTTTCGGCATGTCCATCCCTTTGCGGGTAGGTCGGCGGGGCGCGCCCCGCCGCGCCCCTCAGAAATTGGCCGCCTCCAGCGCCATCACCGTATCGGCGCCCGTCTGGATGCGGGCGAGATGGGTGGCGGTCATCGGCAGGCGGCGCGCCATGTAGTAGCGCCCGGTGGCGATCTTGGTCTCGTAGAATGCGGTGTCGGATGCGCCGCCGTCCAGCGCCTCCTGTGCGGCCCTGGCCATCCGCGCCCACATCAGGCCGAGGCAGACATGGCCGAACATGTGCATGAAGTCGTACGACCCCGCCAGCGCGTTGTTGGGGTTCTTCATGCCTTCCTGCATGAAATACATGCCCGCCGCCTGCAGATCCTTCGAGGCTGCCTTGAGCGGTTCGATGAACTCCCGGTCGAAGGCCGCGTCCTGGCCGGCATTCTCCTTGCAGAAGCTCTTGACCATCTCGAAGAAGGCCATCACGTGCTTGCCGCCGTCCTGCGCCAGCTTGCGGCCCACCAGGTCGAGCGCCTGCACGCCGTTGGCGCCTTCGTAGATCATCGCGATGCGGGCGTCGCGGGTGTATTGCGACATGCCCCATTCCTCGATGTAGCCGTGGCCGCCATAGACCTGCTGGGCCTGAACCGTCATGTCATAGCCCTGATCGGTCAGAAAGCCCTTGATCACCGGCGTCAGCAGCGAGATCAGCCCGTCTGCGTCCTTGTCGCCGGCGCGGTGCGCCTGGTCGATCAGGGTCGCGCCCCACAGGATGAAGGCCCGCGCGCCCTCGGTGAAGCTTTTCTGATCCATCAGGTTGCGGCGGATGTCGGGATGCACGATCAGCGGGTCGGCGGGGCCGTCGGGGTTCTTCGGCCCGGTCACGTCGCGGCCCTGCAGACGATCCTTGGCGTATTCCAGAGCGTTCTGGAACGCGGCTTCGGCCTGAGACAGCCCCTGCATGCCGACACCCAGCCGCGCCTCGTTCATCATCGTGAACATGGCGCGCATGCCCTTGTGTTCCTGACCCAGCAGCCAGCCGGTGGCGCCGTCATAGTTCATCACGCAGGTCGAGTTGCCGTGGATGCCCATCTTTTCTTCGATCTTGCCGACCGAAACGCCGTTGCGCGCGCCCAGGCTGCCGTCTTCGTTCACCAGGAACTTGGGCACGATGAACAGCGACACGCCCTTGATGCCTTCGGGGCCGCCGGGGATCTTGGCCAGCACCAGGTGGATGATGTTGTCGGCCATGTCGTGATCGCCGGACGAGATGAAGATCTTCTGGCCGGTGATCTTGTAGCTGCCGTCGTCCTGCGGCTCGGCCTTGGTGCGCATCAGGCCCAGATCGGTGCCGCAATGCGGCTCGGTCAGGTTCATGGTGCCGGTCCATTCGCAGCTGACCATCTTGGGCAGATAGGTGTCTTTCTGGGCGTCGGTCCCGTGCGCCAGAATCGCCGAGGCCGCGCCGTGGGTCAGACCCTGATACATCACGAAGGCCTGGTTGGCGCCCGAGAACATCTCGCCCACGGCGGTGCCCAGCACATAGGGCATGTTCTGGCCGCCATATTCCTCGGGCATGTCGAGCCCGGTCCAGCCGCCTTCCTTCATCTGCTCGAACGCGTCCTTGAACCCGGTCGGGGTATAGACGACGCCGTTTTCCAGCCGGCAGCCTTCGGTGTCGCCGACCGCGTTCAGCGGGTGCAGCACGTTGGTGGCCAGCTTTCCGGCTTCCTCCAGCACCGCGCCGGTGAAGTCCGGTTCCAGCTCGCTGTAGCCGGGAATGTCCGATTTCGAGACTTTCAGAACGTCGTGCAGGATGAACTGTGCGTCCTTGGTCGGGGCGTTGTAGACGGGCATGGAAAACTCCCAGTTGCGTTTTCTGTCAAAGGGCAGGGGCCGAATGGCTCATTCGGCCGCCTTCTTTTCTTCTTTCATCGAGGCGATGACCTTTTCGCCCCATTTCAGCTGTTCCCTCAGGTCTTCGATGGCCTGGGTCAGCTCATCGCGGCGCATCTCCATGTCGGCCAGCCGCTCGCAGGCGATCTCGTAGGTGCGGGTCAACTGGGTCAGTTGCTGGTCGCCGGCGTGGTACAGGTCCAGCAGCTGGCGGATTTCCTCCAGGCTGAATCCGAAGCGCTTGCCGCGCAGAATCAGTTTCAGGCGGGCGCGGTCGCGCTTGGTGAACAGCCGTTTCTGACCTTCGCGGATCGGAAACAACAGTTCCTTCGCCTCATAGAACCGCAGCGTGCGCGGCGTGACACCATAAGTGTCGCACATCTCGCGGATCGTCATCAGTTCTTCGTTCATGTCTCAAACTCTCATCACGGGCGTTCTGGCCGTGAGGTGCGCAGCCGATGCGGGTTTTACAACATGTGATTGACGTTTACGTAACCCGGACGCTGCGTCACTTTTTCGGTGACGTAAGATCAGATCCGTCACCTTGGATCTCGCGAAAGAAAATTACCTTTGCGTCAACCGCATCGCATCGGGCGCCATGCCCGGTTGCGCGCTCGGACAGCACCCTAGCGGCCGGTCGCGCCGCCGCGCGGCCCCTGGTAAAAGGTGCGCCGCGCGCTGCGTTGCGCGGCCACCTGCGCATCCCACTCCTCCTGCGAGACGCCAGGCGGCGCGGTGCCGTATCCGTTTGGTCCGGTATCGCATCCTGCAACGGCAAGGGCGGCGGCGAGGAACAGGGAAATGCGGGCATAATACATGGCGAGGTCTCCGGAAATCTGCCGCCAGATTGCGCCACGTGGCCTGCCGGATCAATGCGAACCCTGCGTCCTGACGCCGAAGTGAGCGCGCGTCAGCGCAAGGTCAGGCGAGGCTCCGGGCCGTCTGGTCGCGCAGGCGGCGCAGCTCGTCCATCGCCTCGTCCAGCTGCGCGCGCTGCTGGCGCAGTTCCTCCATCTGGCGGTCGGCCATTTCGACAAAGGCGGCCATCTGCGCCTCGTTGCCCTCGTCCTCGTAGATCAGCAGCCACTGGCGGATCTCCTCGAGCGCGAAACCGAACTTGCGGCCCCGCAGAATCAGCTTCATGCGGGCGCGTTCGCGCGGGCCGTAGAACCGCGACCGTCCCTCCCTGTCGGGTTGCAGCAGCTCGATATACTCGTAGTACCGCAGCGTGCGCGGCGTCACGTCGAATTCCGCGCACATCTCCTTGAATGACAAACGCGTGTCGGACATCCCAGTTCTCCTCGCCCGCAAACTATGGCCTCGGACCGGCAAGCGCAACAGGCGGTCTTGCCCTCACCTGCCGCCGCGGCCCATAAAGGGGCCAGACAGGAACGGAACCCAACCCTATGGTCGATAAAACAAAACTCGCCCGCCAATTCATCGAGGCGATCCCCCACGCCAAGGCGCTGGGCCTTGAACTGACGTATATCGGTGCGGGCGAAGCCGAGATTTCGATGCCCTACAACACGGATCTGATCGGCGATCCCCGAACCGGGGTGATCCATGGCGGGGCGGTTTCGGCCATGCTCGACACCTGCTGCGGCGCGGCGGTGATGAGCCACCCCTCGGCCCCCGGCGGCACCGCCACCATCGACCTGCGCATCGACTACATGCGCGCCGCGACGCCGGGCCAGCGCATCACCACGCGGGCGACCTGCTATCACATCACCCGCAACGTCGCCTTTGTCCGCGCCACCGCGACCGACGACGACCAGGACCGGCCCGTCGCCACCGCCTCGGGCGCCTTCACCGTGGAGGAACGCTGAGATGGCCCGTCCCCGTCCCGAACCGATGCAGGTGGTCAAGCAGCGCCGCGATGCCGCGCTCAAGGCGCTGGTCGAAGGCGTGCCCTACATCCGCTTTCTCGACATCAGCTTCGACCGCCGCGGCGACGAACTGACCGGGGTGCTGAACTTCGACGAAAAGCTCATCGGCAACCCGTTCCTGCCGGCGATCCACGGCGGCGTGACGGCGGCCTTTCTGGAAGTGACCGCCATCATCACGCTCAGCTGGTCGCACCTGTTCCCCACGATCGAAAGTGGCGAACTGGACCCCGAAGACATCCTGACCGACGAGAACATGCGCTTTCCCAAGACCATCGACTTCACCGTCGATTACCTGCGCTCGGGCCTGCCGCGCGATGCCTATGCGCGCGCCTTCATCAGCCGTTCGGGCCGCCGCTACGCCTCGGTCCGGGTCGAAGCCTGGCAGGACAATCACGCCAAGCTCTTTGCGCAGGCCACCGGCCATTTCCTGATGCCGCAGCCGCGCGCCGCGAAAGCCTGACGCGACATGCAGGACGCCTCGGCACCCATCACACATCGACGGGTGCTGAAAATCGCCCTGCCCATCGTGCTGTCCAATGCGACCGTCCCGATCCTCGGCGCGGTGGATACCGGCGTGGTGGGGCAGATGGGGCAGGCGGCGCCGATCGGCGCGGTCGGCATCGGCGCGGTGATCCTCGCCGCGATCTATTGGGTGTTCGGCTTCCTGCGTATGGGCACCACCGGCCTGGCCGCGCAGGCGCGCGGCGCGGGCGACATGGCCGAAACCGGCGCGCTGCTGATGCGCGGCCTGCTGCTGGCCTTTGCGGCGGGCCTGGCCTTCATCCTCGCGCAGTCGGCGGTGTTCTGGGGGGCCTTCGCGCTGGCCCCCGCCAGCGCCGAGGTCGAGGCGCTGGCCCGCGCCTATCTGGAAATCCGCATCTGGGGCGCGCCGGCGACCATCGCGCTCTATGCCGTCACCGGCTGGCTGATCGCCATCGAAAAGACCCGCGGCGTCTTTGTCCTGCAGATCTGGATGAACGGGCTCAACATCGTGCTCGACCTGTGGTTCGTTCTCGGGCTGGGCTGGGGCGTCGAAGGGGTCGCGACCGCAACCCTGATCGCCGAATGGACCGGTCTTGCGCTGGGCCTGTGGCTCTGCCGCGAGGCGTTCGCCGGCGATCAATGGCACGACTGGACCCGGATCTTCGACGCCGCCCGCCTGCGCCGGATGCTTCAGGTCAATGCCGACATCATGGTGCGCTCGGTCCTGCTGACCGGGGCGTTCACCACCTTCCTGTTCGTCGGCGCCGACCTGGGCGACGTGAACCTCGCCGCCAATCAGGTCTTGCTGCAATTCCTGGAAATCACCGCCTTCGCGCTCGACGGCTTCGCCTTTTCCGCCGAGGCGCTGGTGGGCGGGGCGGTCGGCGCCAGGGACCGGCACCAGGTCCGCCGCGCCTCGATCGTCGCCTCGCAATGGGGGGTGGGCGGCGCGCTGGCGCTGGGCCTGATCTTCTATCTCGCCGGTCCGCTGATCATCGACATCATGACCACCTCGCCCGAGGTGCGTGCGGCCGGGCGCGAATACCTGATCTGGGCCGCCATCGCACCGGTTCTGGGCGTGGCCAGCTGGATGTTCGACGGCATCTATATCGGCGCCACCTGGACCCGCGAGATGCGCATCGCGATGATCCAGTCGGTGGCGGTCTACGTGGTTGCGCTGTTCCTGCTGGTCCCGGCCTTCGGCAACCACGGCCTGTGGGCCGCGCTGATGGTGCTCAACATCACCCGCGGCCTGACCCTGGGTCTGCGCTACCCGAGGCTTGAGGCCAGGGTGGCCTGAGCCGGTGCTGCACGATCCGCCGCTTCAATCGCGCTCGATCGGCAGGCTTTCGTCCGCCGCCCATTCGCTCATCGAGTTGTCGTAGACGGCCACGTCGTCATACCCGAGCTGATGCAGCCAGAACGCATCCACGCTCGCAAAGATGCCGCCGCCGCAATAGGTGATGAACCGTTCGGCTCCATCGGCCTTGGCTTGGCCAATGATGTCGGCGATCACCTCGGGCGGCTTGAAACACCCGGTCTCGGGATCGACCAGCGCCACCTTGGGAACGCTCACGCTGCCCGGAATCCGGCCGGGCCGCCCGTAGCGCGCGTTCTCGCCGGAAAACAGGTCCGGCCCCAGCGCGTTCATCAGGCAGATGCCCGGATCTTCCAGCGCGGCCAGAACCTCGGCCCGGCCCACGAAAAGACCGGCCCGGACATCGGCCGGAAGATCGCCGGGCGGATAACTGCACGGCTCGGTCGAGATGGGCCGGCCATCCCGCTGCCATGCCTCGAACCCGCCGTCCAGAATTGCCGCCCGGTCGAAACCCAGCCAGCGCAGCATCCACCAGAACCGCGCTGCCCAGGACATGCTCCGCCGGCTGTACAGGACAACCCGCGAGTCCGCGTTCACGCCGTTGCGCGCAAAGGCCGACGCAACCGTCCGCGGGTCCGCCAGCGTCATCGCATGGGGGCTGTCGGGGTTCGAGAAATCGCGCTGCAATTCCAGATATCCGGCGCCCGGAACGTGACCGGCGTCATGCTCGCCCCGGCAACTGACCACCCGATAGGGCCGATCGCCTCCGGTCTCGAAGTCCAGAACCGTCGAGCAGTCGAAGATCCTCAGATCAGGATCGTTCAGATGCCGCTCCAGCCAGGCACCGCCGACCAGCGCATCGGGGTCGCGAAGTTCGATCTTGTCCAAAACGCCGGCCTTTCCCTGGTGTTCCGCATCCGCGGGTATGGGCAACACATACCACAACCGGACGGCAAATGCGCCCCGGTGGCTTGGGGATCCGCCGGATGGCGCCGGGGCCGACATCAACGATCAGCGCGGCCCGCCAGCGCGGCGATCCCGGTCGCCATCCATCGCTCCCGGGTCATGCCGAACGATCGCTCGGGTCACTCGGTGCATCAAGCAACCTGCCGTCGTACTTTGGAAGATCGTCGTCGATCCTCAGCCAAGGCAGCCTGTTCTGGATATTCACATGAAACGTCGGCTCGAAACCCCACGGCACCTGCAAAGACGCGGCAGAATTGCGTACACCGCCCCTGTGGCGGTCGGCTAGAGCAGGTCCAGCACCGCCTCAGGCGGGCGGCCGATCACGGCCCTGCCGTCGCGCATCGCCAGCGGGCGCTCGATCAGGATCGGGTGGTTGGCCATGGCCTCCAGCAGCACCGAGTCCGGATCGGTCCTGGACAGCCCGAGCTCCCGGAACAGCTTTTCGCCCGGCCGCATCATCGCGATGGCCGGTTCCCCCAGCGCCGCGCGCGCCGCTTCCAGCTCGGCCAGACCGGGCGCGTCCTCGAGGTATCTGCGCACGGTCACGTCCGCCCCGCGCGCCTCCAGCAGCGCCAGCCCGGCGCGCGATTTGGAACAGCGCGGATTGTGCCAGTATTCGATCACAGCCAGTCCTCTCTCTTGCTGCCGACAGCCTCGGCCACGTTGGCGAACCCGTCGCGCGCCAGCAGCGCGTCCAGCCCCCGCGGGATCTCGGCGGCCAGCGACAGGCCGCCATAGACCATCGCGGTATAGAACTGCACCGCCGAGGCGCCCGCGCAGATCTTGGCATAGGCCTGTTCGGCGCTGCCGACGCCGCCGACCCCGATCAGCGGCAGGGTGCCTTCGGTCAACCGGCTCAGCCGCGCCAGCACCCGCGTCGATGCCTCGAACAGCGGCGCGCCGGACAGACCGCCCGCCTCGGCCCGGTGGGCGCTTTTCAGACCCTCCCGCGACAGCGTAGTGTTGGTGGCGATCACCCCGTCCACGCCGCTTTCGCGCGCCACCTCGGCGATGTCGCCCAGTTCGGCCTCGCTCAGATCCGGCGCGATCTTGAGAAACACGGGCACGGGGCGCGGCAGCGCATCGCGCGTCTCGATCACCCCGGCCAGCAGGGCGCGCAAGGCCGCCTTGCCCTGCAGGTCGCGCAGCTTTTCGGTGTTGGGCGACGAGACGTTCACCGTCGCGAAATCCAGATGCGCGCCGCAATGCGCCAGAACCCTGGCGAAATCGCCGGGCCGGTCCGTGCTGTCCTTGTTGGCGCCCAGGTTCAGGCCGATCACCGCGTCCCCGGGGCGCTCGGCCAGACGCCGGGCCATCGCCTCCATGCCCGCATTGTTGAACCCGAACCGGTTGATCGCCGCGCGATCCTCGCTCAGGCGGAACAGGCGCGGTTTCGGATTGCCCGGCTGCGGGCGCGGCGTCACCGCCCCCACCTCGACAAAGCCGAACCCGGCGCGCGCCAGCGGCCCCAGCGCCTCGCCGTTCTTGTCGAAGCCGGCGGCAAGACCGACCGGGTTGGGCAGGTCCAGCCCCGCCACCCGGGTGCGCAGCCGGTCCGAGGTGATCGGGCCGGGGGTCGGCGTCAGCCCCAGCTTCAGCGCCCGGATCGACAGGCCATGCGCGGTTTCAGGGTCCATCCGGTGCAGCGCGGCCAGCCCGAGCCGTTCGATCGCCCTCATCCGAAGCTCGCTCCGCCCGCGGCCGGGGCACAGCGGATCAGGCGCGAGGTCGCCACCGCCGCCTGCCGGTGCACCACCGCCTGCCGGTAATCCGGGTCCGTGACCATCTCCAGAAACGCATGGGCGGTGGGATAGCGGGCCACGAACACCTCGTCCCACGCCTCGTCCTCCGGCCCGATCAGAACGGTCTGGAACGCGCCGCGCCAGACGATCGCGGCGCCCAGCCGGGCGATGATCGGCGCGGTCTCGGCCCCATAGCGCCGATACGCCTCGGCCCCGCTCAGGCCCGCCTCGGCCAGCGCGTGCCCCGCCGGGTACAGCGCCCGTTCGCGGAACTTCACCAGGTTCAGCATCTCGATCGGATGGTCCCGGTCCAGTGCCTTGAAGGCCTCGAACTGCGCGCGGTCGGGATCGACAAATTCGGTCATGCCATCTCCTCGGGGAACACATGCCGCCCATCCCTCAGCTCCAGCGGCCTGGACCAGACCACATCCGCCAGCCGGATGTTGCGGTAGAGATGCGGGAACCGCGCGCCGCCGCGCGACACTTCCCATTTCAGATCGCCGCCCATCGCCTCGGCGTCGCAGGCCAGCAGGATCAGCCCCTCGGCCCCGGCAAAATGCCTGGCCGCGGTCTCGGGCGCCTGCTCTGCGGTCGAGAAATGCACATACCCGTCGGCCACGTCCACCGGTGCTCCCGGCGTCTCGCCCTGCGCCTGCAAGGCGGCCCATTCCTCGGCCCGGAAAATCTTGTAGATCAGCATATTGCCCTGATGCCCCGTGGCCCGGGCGGAATCAAGCGGCATTTCCCCCACGTCGGCCGAACAGACTCTTTGACTCCGACCATCGACCGGCGCACCATCATACCCAAAACAAACAATAGGGAGTTTCCTTCATGCTGACCCGTTTTCTGACTTCGGTCGCCCTGCTGGGCCTGTCCGCCGGGATCGCGGCGGCCGAGTACAAGCTGACCATCCTGCACACCAACGATTTTCATTCCCGGTTCGAACCGATCAACAGGTTCGACAGCGCCTGCGATGCCGAGGACGATGCCGAAGGCAAGTGTTTCGGCGGCACCGCGCGTCTTGTCACCGCGATCACCGAGGCCCGGGCACGGGCTGAAAACTCGATCCTCGTCGATGGCGGCGACCAGTTCCAGGGCTCGCTGTTCTACACCTACTACAAGGGCAAGGTCGCGGCCGAGATGATGAACAAGCTCGGCTATGACGCGATGACCGTGGGCAACCACGAATTCGACGACGGCCCCGAGGTGCTGCGCGGATTCATGGACGCGGTGGAGTTCCCGGTCCTGATGTCCAACGCCAATTTCAGCGCCGAGGAGCTGCTCAAAGACAAACTGCAGAAATCGGCCGTGATCGAGGTGGGCGGGGAAAAGATCGGGCTGATCGGCCTGACCCCCATCGACACCCACGAAATCGCGTCGCCCGGTCCCAACATCACCTTCACCGACCCGGTGCCGGCGGTTCAGTCCGAAGTGGACCGGCTGACCGCCGAGGGCATCAACAAGATCGTCGTACTCAGCCATTCCGGCTATGCCGTGGACAAGCGCATCGCGTCCGAGACCACCGGTGTCGATGTGATCGTGGGCGGGCATTCCAATACGCTTCTGTCGAACGTCTCGGAACGGGCGGCCGGCCCTTATCCGACCGTGATCAACGGCGTGCAGATCGTTCAGGCCTATGCCTATGGCAAGTTCCTGGGTGAGCTGAACGTCACCTTCGACGATTCCGGCACTGTCGTCGAGGCGGTCGGCGAACCGCTGATCATGGACGCCGCCGTTGCCGAAGACGAAGCCACGGTCGCCCGGATCGACGAACTGGCGCAGCCGCTCGACGAAATCCGCAACAAGGTCGTGGCCAGCACGGCCGCCGCGATCCAGGGCGAACGCTCGGTCTGCCGGGTGCAGGAATGCGAGATGGGCAACCTGGTGGCCGATGCCATGCTCGACCGCGTGGCCGACCAGGGCGTGACCGTCGCGATCATGAACTCGGGCGGCCTGCGCGCCTCGATCGATCCCGGCGACGTGACCATGGGTGAGGTGCTGACCGTCCTGCCGTTCCAGAACACGCTCTCGACCTTCGAGATCAGCGGGCAGGGAATCATCGACGCGCTGGAAAACGGCGTGAGCCAGGTCGAAGAGGTCAAGGGCCGCTTCCCGCAGGTCGCCGGCCTCAAGTTCAAATGGGATCCTTCGGTCGCCCCGAACGAAGGGCGCATCGTCGAGGTCATGGTGGCCGGTGCCGACGGGTTCGAGCCCATCGACCCTGCCGCGACCTATCTGGTGGTGACCAACAACTACGTGCGCAACGGCGGCGACGGGTATGACGTCTTTTCGGGCGACGACAAGAACGCCTATGACTTCGGCCCCGACCTTGCGGATGTGACCGCAGAATACCTCGCCAAGAACGCGCCCTATCAACCCTATGTCGACGGGCGCATCATCCAGCAGTAGTCGGACCTTTGCGCTCCGGGTGCGTTTGGAGATCGGTTTCGGGTCGCCATATTGCAACGGCGACCCGGATCGCGGCCGGCGTCTCCTCGCCCGGCCTGAGACAACCATGACCGAGTGACATGTGCGGACGATTCGCGATAACCCTACCGACCGATGCGATGGCCCAGCTGTTCGCGGCCCGGCCGGCGAACGACTTGCCGCCGGTTCCGAATTACAACGTCTGCCCGACCAACCGGGTTCACGTCATCCGCGCCGATGAGACCGGCCGGCGGCTTGTACAAATGAGATGGGGCTTCCTTCCGCACTGGTACAAAACGGACAATTCCGGCCCCCTGCTGATCAATGCCCGCGCCGAAACCGTCGCCGAGAAACCGGCCTTCCGCGCCGCCTGCCGCTCGCGCCGCTGCCTGATTCCGGCCACCGGGTTCTACGAATGGACCAAGACCGAGGACGGCAAACGCCTGCCCTGGTACATCCACCGCCGCGACGGCGCGCCCCTCGCCTTTGCCGGGATCTGGCAGGACTGGGGCCCCGAAGACGCGCGCCAAAGTACCTGCGCCATCGTGACGACGGCGGCAAACCGGCACCTCGGCGCCATCCACCACCGGATGCCGCTGATCCTTGAGACCGGGGATTGGCCGCTATGGCTGGGCGAAAGCGGCAAGGGCGCGGCCCGCCTGATGCACCCCGGCGCCGAGGATGTTCTGGATTACCACCGGGTCGACGTCGCGGTGAATTCCAATCGGGCCAGCGGCCCCGGACTGATCGAACCCATCGAAGAGGCCGCGCAGTAGGACGCTGCCATCGCGCTCTTTTCCTTGCCCTTCGGTCGGGATAGACCGGCGGCATGGCGCTGAAACCCGACACATTGCCCGATCTCTACGACCACGGTTTCGACACCGTGATCGACGTGCGCAGCCCGGCGGAATATGCCGAAGACCATCTGCCCGGCGCCATCAACCTGCCGGTCCTGGACAACGACGAGCGCGCCCGCGTCGGCACGATCTATGTGCAGCAAAGCCCGTTTCTGGCCCGAAAGCTGGGCGCGGCGCTGGTCTTTCGCAATGCCGCCAACCACATCGAGCGGCACCTCAGCCACCATGAGGGCGGCTGGCGGCCGTTGGTCTATTGCTGGCGCGGTGGGCAGCGGTCCGGCGCGTTCACCTGGATGCTGCAGCAGATCGGGTGGCGGGCCGAGGTGATCGACGGCGGCTACCGAAGCTATCGGCGGCTGGTGAATCGATACCTCTATGACGACCCCCTTCCGCACCGGCTGATCGCGCTGGACGGCTATACCGGCACCGCCAAGACCGAGCTTCTGTCACGGCTCGGGGATCGCGGTGTGCAGGTGGTGGATCTGGAAGGGCTGGCCAATCATCGCGGTTCGCTGCTGGGCGAGCAACCGGGCGGGCAGCCGAGCCAAAAAGCCTTTGAATCCGCGCTGGCCAGGGCCTTTTGTGCGCTCGATCCTTCGCGCCCGGTCGTGATCGAGGCCGAGTCCTCGAAGATCGGCGCGCGCATCCTGCCCCCCAGCCTGTGGGCCGCCCTGCACGCCGCGCCGCGGGTCGAGGTGTCGGCGCCGATCGCGGCGCGGGTGAACTACCTCGTCCGGGCCTATGAAGACATCCTGTCGGATCGCGACCGGTTGCGCGCGCGGCTCGATCCTCTGCGCTACCATCGGGGGCACGACGCCGTGGACGCCTGGTTCGATCTGATCGAAGCGGGTGACAAGCCGGGCCTGACACGGGCGCTGATGGAGCAGCACTATGACCCGGCCTACACGAAATCCCGCAAGACGCGCCGAGCGGGACCGATCGCCCGGGTCGATGCTGCCTCGCTCGACGATGCCGGTCTTGACGCGGCGGCTGCGCGGCTTGAACGCATCGTGTCTCAGCTCTGAAGGCGCAGACCGGGCGTCTCGGTGAGGTATCCGACGACCGCGGCGGCATAGCCCGCGTCCCGCAAGGCGCGGGTCAGTTCGCCGGCCTCGACCGGTGGTACGGCGGCCAGCAAGCCGCCCGCGGTCTGCGGATCGAAAAGCAGATCGGCCCGGCCGCCTTCGGGCAGATCCGGCGCGAGGCTCCGGTTGTCGGCAAAGAGCGTGGATCGCACGCCTTGCGCGGCAAGCTCCAGCGCGCCGTCCAGGACCGGGATCGCGTCAAGGTCGAGGGCCGCGCCGCAGTCCGAAGCCTCGCACAGGCCCAGCAGGTGCCCTGCAAGCCCGAACCCCGTCACGTCGGTCATGGCGTGGGCCGACGCCAGCAGGCGGGCGGCCGCATCCTGCGGTTGGGTCATGGCTTCGTGGGCGGCCGCCACCCATTGCCCCTCGGCCGCGCCGGCCATCTCGGCGGCCATGAGAACGCCGCTGCCCAGCGGCTTGGTCAGGATCAGCGCGTCACCGGGCCGGCCGCCGGACAGGGTGATCGGATCCCGGTCGCACAGGCCTGTGACCGTGAAACCTATGGTCAACTCGTCGCCCATGGAACTGTGGCCGCCGACGATCTCGGCGCCGGCCTCGCGCATCACCAGGGTCGCGGTCTCCATGATCTCGGCCATGGTGCGGCGCTGCAACCGGGGCGACATGCGGGGCAGGATCAGGGTTGCCGTCGCGGCCTGCGGCCGCGCGCCCATCGCCCAGATGTCGCCCAGCGCGTGCACGGCGGCGATGCGGGTCATCAGCACGGGATCGTCTGTGACGGCGCGCAGATGGTCCGAGGTGATGACCTGCCGCGCGCCACCGGTCATCAAGAGCGCGGCATCGTCGCCGGGAAGAGGCGCGATGTCGCTGCGGCCCGCGGCAGGCAGGTCCGCCAGCGCAGCGCGCAGCGCGCCGCGTCCGATCTTGGCGCCGCAGCCGCCGCACATCGGCTTGTCCGCCAAAGCCTCGTGCAGCCCGTCCGCGTGCTGACGAGGCAGCGCGGGCGGCGTCATGTGTGGCAAGTCGCGGAACCGGTTCATGAATTTCCGGTCGATATGGTCCTTCCAGCGCCACATCAGAGGTCCGCTGAAGGACATGCCGAACCGTTCGGCCACGGCGGATTTCGCGCCGAGCGAAATGAGCTTCAGATAGTCCTTTTGCGGAGCGTAGCGCCGCATGCGTCCTGCACCGAGGGCGGCGCGCAGATTGTCGAACAGGACCGGCGCTTCGCGCACGGCGTAGACGCCGGCCTTGGGGCGGGGATCGTGGCTCAGGTGGGCGCAGTCTCCGACTGCGAAGACGGCGGGATCGCTGGATCTCAGATGTTCGTCGACCTTGATGAACCCGTCCTCCAGCGCGAGTCCGGTGGCCGCAATCCAGTCATAGGGCCTGGCGCCGGCCGCGCCGGTCACGAAATCCGCCGCGATCCGGCTTCCGTCGGACAGGGCAAGATGATCCGACCCAACCTGCACGATCCGGGCGTTCTCGACCACCTCGATGCCGAGTTCCGTCATGGCCCGCCGGATGGCCGTCTCGGCCCCGGCCCCGGTCGCCGACAGCGCGGCGGCGGCATCGATCAGGCAGACCTGCGCCGCTCGGCCCCGCTGCCGCAGGGCATGGGCCATGGCCATCGCCAGTTCCGCACCGGCCACGCCGCCGCCGATCACCGCAACCGAGGCGGGGCCGGTCCGGTTCAGATAGGCCGCCCACCGCGCGGCAAAGCGGCCCAGCGGTTTCGCGGGCACGGCATGATCGGCAAAGCCGGGCAGGTCGGGCATGTCGGACGTGATGCCGACATTGACGGATGCCACGTCGAATCCGATGGGCGGACGCTCGGGAACCCGGATTTCGCGACGATCCAGGTCGATCCCGTCCACCTGGCCCAGAACCACCCGCGCCCCGGCGAAGCGGGCGAGGCGGACCAGATCGATGTCCAGTTCCCACCGTTCATAGTGGCCGGCCACGAAACCGGGCAGCATCCCCGAATAAGGCGCCGTCGGTCCGGGATTGATCACCGTCACCCGCGCGCCGGGCAAGGGGGTCATGCCCCACTTGCGAAGCACCAGCGCATGGGTGTGACCGCCGCCGATCAGAACGAGGTCGCGGGTCAGGGGCAGGGGGGCTGCGCGCATCGGGTTCAGTTTGCCGTGTGGTCCGGCACCTCTTCGTCCTGCGCGACCGCGTGGGTGGCCCAGACGCCATCCTCACCGGGATCCGGCAGATCCTCGGGGCGTTCGTGGCGGTGGATGTGCCACTTGGCGATGAACAGGGCCGTGATCGGCGCCGTCAGGAACAGAAACAGCGTGATCAGCAGTTCGTGCAGCGACAGGTTCCGCTCGATCAGCAGCGAGTGGCAGATCGAGGCCAGCAGCACGCCGCCCACGCCCAGTGTCGTCGCCTTGGTCGGTGCGTGCAGCCGGGACATCGGGTCTTTCAGCTTGATCATTCCGAAAGAGCCGACAAAGCCGAAGATGCCCGACACGATCAGGAAGAAGGCGATCAGAAGTTCGAACAGGAATTCCATGGCCGCCTCACTCGATGATGTTGCCGCGCAGCATGAACCGCGCGTAGGCCACGGTCGAGACGAAGCCGAGCATGGCGATGATCATCGCCGCCTCGAAGAAGATCTCGGTGCCCAGGGCCAGTCCGTAGAGCACCAAGAGGGCGATGGTGTTGATCACCATCGTGTCCAGCGCCAGAACGCGGGTGCCCACGCCTTCGGCCGAGATGATCCGCCAGAGGCACATGATGACCGCCGCGCCGAAACAGGCGAACGCGAAGTAGAGAGCATAGGTGATCATTCGAAAATCTCCTTCAGGCGGCGTTCATAGCGGGTCTTGATCTGGTCCCGCACGGCGTCCGGATCGGGGGTGTCGAGGCAGTGCACCAGCAGGTTGTGCCCCTGCGCCGACAGATCGCAGCTGACCGTGCCGGGGGTCATGGTGATGGTGCCGGCAAGAACCGTGATCGCCTCGGGCGTGCGCAGTTCGAGCGGGACGCAGATCCAGTTGGGTTGCCGGTCGGCGTCGCGTTTGAACAGGATGATGCGGGCCACCGCAATATTGGCCATCACGATGTCCCACAGGACCACCAGGATGTATTCGGCGACCTTCGGCCAGTTGCGCAGCTTGGGCCGGTCCGGCCAGTAGGGCTGGGTGATGAACGGGATCACGATCCCGAGCAGCAGACCGAAGAGCAGCGAGTTGAGCGAGGGCTTGTTCGCCAGGAGCACCCAGACGAAGGTCAGCAGCACCGTCAGATGCGGGTGGGGAAAGACCCGGCGCAGCAGTTTCATCCCTGACCTCCTTTCAGAACGGCGTCGATATAGGCTTGCGGAGCAAACAGTTGTGCGGCCGTGGCGGAAGTATACTCCAGAGCCGGCCCGGCGAAGAGCGTCAGCGCCACGAGGCCGGTCACGACGCCGAAGACGGCGACGAATGCCAGGCCCGTGGACGGTTCCGGCGCGGGCGGCGCAGCGTTCTCGGCGGCCTCGGGGTCGTCGGCTGGCGGTGCGGCGGGCATGTTCTCGGCGGCGTGGCTTTTCCAGAAGATCAGCGAACCCGCGCGGGCCAGGCCGACGATGGTGACGAAGGAACTGATCAGGATCACCGCCCAGATCAGGCCAAAGTCGGTGGCGTCACGGGCGGCGTCCAGGACGAGGATCTTGCCGACGAAGCCCGAAAGCGGCGGCATTCCCGCCGCCGCGATCGCTCCGACGAAGAACAGCGCGGCGATCAGACCGGATTGTGGCATGGGCGGTTTGGCCTCGATCGCGCCGCCCTGGCGCTCCATCACAAGATCGGCGACGAGAAACAGCAGCGCCGTGGCGAAGGTCGAATGCACCGTATAGTACAGGGCCGCCGCCGCCGCCTGCTCGTTGAACAGCGACACCGCGATCAGCAGCGTGCCCATCGAGGCGATGGCCGCAAAGGCCGCAAGCCGCGCGATGTGCTGCGCGCCGAGTATGCCGATCGTTCCGACCGCGAGCGTCAGCAGGGCCGCAGGCAGCAGCCAGTCGCCCACCAGTCCGCTGGTGATGGCGACATCCGGTCCGAAGATCAGGGTATAGACCCTCAGGATCGAATAGGCGCCGACCTTGGTCATGATCGCGAACAGCGCCGCGACCGGCAGCGGAGCGTTGGCGTAGCTGGCCGGCAGCCAGAAATGCAGCGGCAGCACCGCAGCCTTGACGCAGAACACCAGCAAAAGCAGCACCGCGCCGACCCGCAGCAGGGCGGTGTCCTCGGCCGGAAGGTCCGCGACCCGCACCGCCAGGTCCGCCATGTTGAGCGTGCCCGTCACCCCGTAGAGCGTGCCGAGGGCGAACAGGAACAGGGTCGAGCCCAGCAGATTGTAGGCGACGTATTGGACCCCCGCCTTCAGGCGCACCGATCCGCCGCCATGAATCATCAGCCCGTAGGAGGCGATGAGCAGCACCTCGAAAAAGACGAACAGGTTGAAGGCGTCGCCGGTCAGAAACGCGCCGCAGACGCCCATCAGCTGGAACTGGAACAGGGGGTGGAAATGCCGTCCCCGTTCGTCCCAGCCCGAACCGATGGCGTAAAGCAGCACCGGCAACGCCAGAACGGCGGTCAGCAGAACCATGAGCGATGACATCCGGTCCAGCACCATCACGATGCCGAACGGGGCGGGCCAGTTGCCGAGCGCGTAGACCTGGACTTCGCCGCTCGACGCCTGCGCCGTCAGCGTCAGCGCGATCCCGAGCAGACCGACGGTGCCGGCCACTGAGAAGATGCGCTGCAGGTCCAGGTGATAGCGCAGGACCATAATGATGAACGGAGCCAGGATCGCCGGAAGGACGATCGGGGCGACGATCCAGTGGTTCATGCTTCGTCCCCCGCGTCGTCCACGCTGTCCCGGGCGGTCATGTCGATGTGATCGTCCCGGGATGACAGATAGGCGCCCAGCGAGATGATCACGATCACCGCCGTCATCCCGAACGAGATCACGATGGCCGTCAGCACCAACGCCTGCGGCAGCGGGTCGGTATAGGCCACCTCCTCATACTTGTTCAGGACCGGCGGCGTATTCACCGCCAGCCGGCCGGAGGCGAAGAGAAACACGTTCACGGCATAGGTCAGCAGCGACAATCCGAGGATCAGGGGAAAGGTCCGGCGGCGCAGGATCAGAAAGATCCCTGCGGCGGTCATGACGCCGACTGCGGATGCGACAAGGGCCTCCATCTTACGCCTCCTTCCTGTCTGACGAACCCTCGGTTTCTGCGAGATAGTCGCGCAGAGGGTTGATATCCATAGGGTATTTCTGTGCGATGCCGGGTTGCCAGGCAAAGCGCGACAGGCTTTCGAGCGCCAGCATGACCGCGCCGAGGACGGCCAGGAACACGCCGATGTCGAACAGCATGGCGGTGGCCCATTCGAACTCTTCCAGCGGCGGCAGGTGGATATAGCCATAGTCGCTGGTGAGGAACGGCATCTCGTTGAACCACGCGCCCAGCCCGGTCGCGGCGGCGATCAGCACGCCCCAGCCGATGGTGGCGTGATAGTAGAACCGCTGGCGTTCGGCCGCCCAGGTGAAACCGCTTGCCATGTATTGCATGAGGAACGCGATGGCGACGATCAGCCCCGAGATGAACCCGCCGCCCGGCTGGTTGTGGCCACGGAAGAAGATGTAGGCGCCGACCATCAGCGCGATCGGCATCATCACGCGGGTGACGACGACCATCATCAGCGGATGCGAATCGCCGGATTGCGGCCAGTGCGGCTTGCGGTTCAGCAGATAGGCACGGACTTTGGTGGCGAGAACCGATTCGGTCAGGGCAAAGATGACCAGCGCGGCGATGCCCAGAACGATGATCTCGCCGAAGGTATCGAAGCCCCTGAAGTCCACCAGGATGACGTTGACCACATTGGTGCCGCCGCCGCCCGTGTAGGAGTTGGTCAGGTGGAAATCCGAAATGGTCGGAAACGCGAAATCCCGCAGCAGCATCGCATAGAGCAGGGCGCCGGTTCCGATGCCGGCCACGACCGATATGGCCGCGTCACGCCAGCGTCTTTGCGCGGTGCTGTCCCACGGGGTCACGGTGGGCATGAAGTTGAGCGACAGCAACAGCAGGATCATCGTGACCACCTCGACCGAGATCTGGGTCAGGGCCAGATCGGGCGCCGAGAGATAGTTGAACGCCATCGAAACGATCAGCCCGACGACGCCGATCAGGACCAGCGCCAGCAGGCGGTTGCGGTGGAAGTACATGATGGCCATCGTCGCGGCGACGAGGCAGATCCAGCCAATGATCGGGATGAGCGGTGCCGGCAGCGGCACACGGGTCGGTGCGCCGATGCTGCCGCTGGAATAGGCGTAGTAGCCCAACCCGAGCGTGAAGGCGACGAACAGGATGGCGTAGCGGCTGAGCACACCGTTGTGCAGGCCGTCGGTGATCCAGCGGCTTGCGACGGTCAGAGCGTGAACGACCGCGTCGAAGATCGTCTTGGCTTCGGGCCGCGGCAGCGCGTTCCAGAACCTCTCGGCCGGTGTGTAGAACCGCAACAGGACCAGCCCGCCCGCGACTGCGACGATGCTCATGTAGAGCGCCGGGGTGAAGCCATGCCAGATTTTCAGGGAGTAATAGGGCAGGTCCGCGCTGCCGATCACCGCCTGCGAGGCAATCGCCACCAAGGGTCCGACAATGGCCTTGGAAAACAGGCCGATGGCCACGACCAGCACCACCAGAAAGGCGGGCGCCAGCCACATCCCCGGGCCGGGATCGTGCGGCGTGGTCGGATAATCGTCGCGCACGGGCCCAAGAAAGACATGCGCGATGAAGCGGAACGAATAGGCCGCCGAGAACAGCGCGCCGATCAGGGCCAGGCCCGGTACCAGGTAGTGCGACTGGTACCAGACCGTGTGAACGGTTTCTTCCAGCATCATCTCCTTGCTGAGAAACCCGTTGAGCGGCGGCAGACCGGCCATGGACAGCGCCGCGATGGTGGCGATGGTGAAGGTGATCGGCATCAGGTGCCGCAGCCCGCCCAGCCTTTTGATGTCACGCGTATGGGCCTCGTGATCGACGATGCCCGCGGTCATGAACAGCGCGGCCTTGAACGTGGCGTGGTTGATGATGTGGAAAATGGCGACGACCGCGGCGATTTCGGTTCCGAACCCAAGCAGCATGGTGATCAGGCCCAGATGCGACACCGTGGAAAAGGCCAGAAGCGCCTTGAGATCGTCCTTGAACAGGGCGATGACCGCTCCGATCACCATGGTCACCAGGCCGGTGGTCGCAACGATGTAGAACCATTCCGGGGTGCCCGAGAGAACCGGCCACATCCGCGCCATCAGGAACAGGCCCGCCTTCACCATCGTGGCCGAGTGCAGATAGGCCGAAACCGGCGTCGGGGCGGCCATGGCGTGGGGCAGCCAGAAATGGAACGGGAACTGCGCGGACTTGGTGAAGCAGCCCAGCAGTATCAGGATCAGCGCCGGCAGGTAATACGGCGAGGACTGGATGACCTCCTTGTTCTGCAGAATCACGCTCAGATCATACGACCCGGCGATGTTGCCCAGGATCAGCATTCCGGCGATCATCGCCAGCCCGCCCGAGCCGGTGACGGCCAGCGCCATGCGGGCG
>NZ_JBXWRY010000057.1:0-21317 GCF_059613135.1 Ruegeria sp. BHSB196 | reverse complement strand
GTCTTCGCCTTCCTCGACGCGCACGCCGTTTTTGCGCAATCCCCGCGCCATGGCGTCGATCCGGTCGCTTTCCTTTACCCGCAGTTCCTTGACGCCGCCCATCATCGTGGTGCCCGTTGCATTGGCGGCAACCACCGCCAGCACCGGGTATTCGTCGATCATCGATGCCGCCCGCTCGGGCGGGACCGTGACGCCCTTCATGTCGGGCGAATACCGCGCCCGCAGGTCCGCGACCGGCTCGCCGCCTTCGTCGCGCTCGTTTTCATAGGTCAGATCGGCGCCCATGTCGCGCAGCGTGGTGAACAGGCCGGCGCGGGTCGGGTTCAGGCCGATCCCCGGCACCAGCACGTCAGAGCCCGGCGTGATCAGCGCCGCACAGACTGGAAAAGCGGCGCTGGACGGATCGCGCGGCACGGCGATGACCTGCGGTTTCAGTTCCGGCCGGCCGGTCAGCGTGATCACCCGCCCCTTCTCCGTATCCTCGACCGCGATTTCGGCCCCGAACCCGGCCAGCATCCTTTCGGTGTGATCCCGCGTCGCCTCTTTTTCGATGACCACGGTCTTGCCCGGCGCATTGAGGCCCGCCAGCAGAACCGCGGATTTCACCTGCGCCGAGGGGACGGGAACCTCGTAGCGCACCGGAACCGGATCAGCCGCCCCCACGATGGTCATTGGCAATCGACCGCCCGAGCGCCCAAAGGACTGGGCGCCGAACAGCGCCAGCGGATCGGTCACGCGCGCCATGGGCCGCTTGTTCAGGCTGGCGTCGCCGGTGAAACTCGCCGTGATCGGCGAAGTCGCCATCGCCCCCATGATCAGGCGCACGCCGGTCCCGGAATTGCCGCAGTCGATTACCTGATCGGGTTCGGCAAATCCGCCGACACCGACGCCATGCACCGACCAGTTTCCGCCACCATGGTCGATCACCTCGGCGCCAAACGCGCGCATTGCCTTGGCGGTGTCCAGCACGTCCTCGCCTTCGAGCAGACCCGAGATCCGGGTCTCACCCACCGCCAGCGCGCCGAGGATCAGCGAACGGTGCGAAATCGACTTGTCGCCCGGAACTTCGGCCGTTCCCGTCAACGGGCCACAGGGATGCGATGTCATCGGGATGGGCGTGCCGTGTCCGGACATGGAAGCTCCTTTTGCGCTATCGGTACGGGCCGATTAGCGAATTGGAGGGACGGGGTCCAGCGGCAATCCCCGGCGCTGCCGCTAACGCGCCGCGCGGCGGAACGTGAGATAATGTGGCGTCCGGCCCTCGCGCAGAGCCTTTTGCTCGTAACGGGTCGAAATCCAGTCGTGCCAAGGCTCGCGCCAGTCGGACGGGCGTTCGGCCAGCCATTCGAACCCGGCCCCGGGCACTTCCTCCAGGGTCTGGCGCACATAGTCGGGAATGTCCGTCGCCACCCGAAAGATCGCACCGGGTTTCATCACGCGAGCCAGCGGTTCGAGATGCTCGGGCGTGACGAAGCGACGGCGGTGATGGCGCTTCTTGGGCCAGGGATCGGGATAGAGCAGGAAGGCGCGCGAGATGCTCCGATCCGGCAGCACGTCGAACAGGTCGCGCACATCGCCGGGATGCACCGCCAGGTTGGTCACGCCCGCCCGGCGAATCTTGCCCAGCAGCATCGCCACCCCGTTTATGAACGGCTCCGCCCCGATGATCCCGATGTCCGGATTGCGCTCGGCCTGATGCACCATGTGCTCGCCGCCGCCAAAGCCGATCTCCAGCCAGACGGGTTTGCCGTCAAACAGGCGGTCGAGATCCAGCGGCGCGCGGTCGGGATTGCTGTCCCAGTCCACCGGACCCGGAGACAGGGCGGCAAGGTCTTCGTCGAGATAGGCCTTCTGACGCGGCTTCAGGGATTTCCCCTTGAACCGGCCATAGAAGTTTCGGCGGGGGCGGCGGGGGTGTTCGGTCTTCATGGCGCGGGCCATACTTTGCGGCGGCGCGTCTTGCAAGGGGCGGAGGATCACCCCGCCCCTGCCGATGCTGGTGTTTTCGGGACTTGCCCCGCGTTGGTCAGACGGCCTTTTTCAGCGCATCCACCAGATCGGTGCGTTCCCAGCTGAACCCGCCGTCCTCTTCCGGATCGCGCCCGAAATGGCCATAGGCCGCGGTGCGCTGGAAGATCGGTTTGTTCAGGCTCAGATGCTGGCGGATGCCGCGCGGGCTCAGGTCCATGACCTGTTCGATCGCCTTTTCGATGGCCGCCGGATCGACCTCGCCGGTTCCATGGGTGTCGGCATAGATCGACAGCGGTTTCGAGACGCCGATCGCATAGCTCAACTGGATGGTGCAGCGTTCGGCCATGCCGGCGGCGACCACGTTCTTGGCCAGGTACCGCGCCGCATAAGCGGCCGAACGGTCCACCTTGGTCGGATCCTTGCCCGAGAAGGCGCCCCCGCCATGCGGCGCCGCGCCGCCATAGGTGTCCACGATGATCTTGCGACCGGTCAGGCCCGCATCCCCGTCGGGGCCGCCGATGACGAATTTGCCCGTCGGGTTCACGTGCCAAACCGTTTCGCCGTTCAACCAGCCGTCGGGCAGCGTTTCGCGGATATAGGGCTCGACGATCTCGCGGATGTCGTCCGATGTCAGCGACTCGTCGAGATGCTGGGTCGAAAGCACGATCGAGCTCACGCCGACCGGCTTGCCATCCCGGTAGACCACCGAAAGCTGCGACTTGGCGTCGGGGCCCAGCGACGGTTCGGTGCCGTTTTTGCGGACCTCGGCCAGGCGACGCAGGATCGCGTGCGAATACTGGATCGGGGCCGGCATGAGCGCCGGTGTTTCCGTGGTGGCGTATCCGAACATGATGCCCTGATCGCCAGCCCCTTCGTCCTTGTTGTCGGACGCATCGACGCCTTGCGCGATATGCGCGGACTGTTCGTGCAGCAGGTTGGTGATTTCGCAGGTCTGCCAGTGGAACTTGTCCTGCTCGTAACCGATATCCTTGATGCAGGACCGGGTGATCTCGTCGATCCGGTCCATGTAATCGTGCAGCTTGTCCTGATCCGACAGACCGACCTCACCGCCGATCACCACCCGATTGGTGGTAGCAAAGGTTTCGCACGCCACGCGTGCCTCGGGTTCCTCGTTCAGCAAGGCGTCGAGGACGGCATCCGAAATCCGGTCACAGACCTTGTCCGGGTGCCCTTCGGAAACGGATTCCGAAGTGAAAGTGTAGTTCTGTCGGGACATGAAAGCGCTCCATTAAACAATATCCCTGCCACGCCAGGAAGCCGTTGTGACAGGCGAGGAGTCAGATACGCGCAGCCATCGTCAGCGTCAATCGGTTTTACCCATGTTGCGCCCGCTGCCGCAGAAATACCGCCATAATCAACACAACGAGCACAAGAAACACCGGACTGTCTCCGATACGCGCATAAACCGTCGGGCGGAACGGGGCGGCCAGATCGGCATCCACATATCCTTTTTCACCCAATCCCAGATGGGCCGTCACCCGGCCCAGCGGATCGATCATCGCCGAAATCCCGGTATTGGCCGACCGCGCCAGGGGCAGACCCTGCTCGATCGCCCGCATACGGGCCTGGGCCAGGTGCTGATACGGGCCGGACCGGGTTCCGAACCACGCGTCATTGGTGATCTGCAGCAGGAATGTCGGGCGCTCGGGCGCGTTGCGAACGTCCTGAGGAAAGACCGCTTCGTAGCAGATCAGCGGAAGCACCGCCCCCAGACCGCCCAGCGGCAGAAGGGCCGGACCCGGACCCGGGCTGAACCCCTGCCCCGTCGTGGCCGCAAACCCGTACAGCCCCAAGCGGGCCATCAGGTCGCCGAACGGCACGTATTCCCCGAATGGCACCAGGTGATGCTTGTCGTAGATCCCCGCCAGCTGCCCCCCTTCGTTCAGGACGACCATCGAGTTGAAGATCCGGTTCCCGGCGCTGCGCTGGATGCCCAGCACCACGGGCGTGCCGCCCGCCGCATCCGCGATCACCCGCAAGGTGGCATCGGCGTTTTCCAGCCAGACCGGCACCGATGTCTCGGGCCAGACGATCAGATCGGGCTGCGGTTCCGCCAGCGTGAACTCGATCTGCCGGTTGAAGAAGATGGGCGCGTATTGCGGATCCCATTTCTGATGCTGAGGAGCGTTCGGCTGGATCAGACGAACGGTGGTGCCGGATGCGACGACCTCGGGCCGCATCGCCGGATAGAAAAGCGCACAAAGGCCGAACAGCGCGGCAGGGCCGAGCCGCAGGGCCAGGGCGCGGCCAGTGGGAGCCGCCCGAAACAGCAGACCGACCGGCAAGGTGACCGCCAGGGTCAATGCCCCCAGGCCATAGGGTCCGATCAGGGACAGAAGCTGCGCAACCGGCGTATCCACCCAGATCTGCGCCAGTCCCGCCCAGGGAAACCCGGTCAGAACATAGCCGCGCGCCAGTTCGCCCAAAGACAGGCCGAGCACAAGCAGCCAGACCTGCGCCGCGTCCGAAACTCGTGGACGCCGGGCGAACCAGAATGCGGGAAGCCAGAACAGGGCCATGCCCCCCGCCATCAGCGCAAGGGCAAAGGGCGCCATCCAGCCGTGCCGCGCCGCATCGACAAAGAACGGCTCTACAATCCACAGCAGCGCGTGTGCGAAATACCCGGTGGCAAACAGCCACCCCAGAACCGCAGCCCGCCACCGCGTCGCCGCGCTCAGAAACAAAACGGACAGCGCAACCAGCGCCGCCACGGTGATGACCCAATAGCCGGTCGGCGCCAGACCGAAAGCGGCGAGCGCGCCCAGAAGGGCGGCCAGCACCAACCTCAGCCAGACCGGCCAACGGTCGGGACGGATCATGCAGCCAGATCCGGCAGCATCACGCGCAACCGCTTGATGCGGCGGGGGTCGGCGTCGATCACCTCGAATTCCGGGCCTTCGGGGTGAATTACGACCTCTCCGCGAGCCGGGACACGCCCCGACAGCATGAAGACCAGACCGCCAAGCGTGTCGATCTCCTCCTCGTCCACATCCTCGTGGCTGGTCAGCGAGCGGCCGATTTCGGCTTCGAATTCCTCAAGCGGTGCACGGGCCTGAACGATATAGCAGCCGGGTTTTTCACGAACCCAGAGCTGATCCTCGTCCGCGTCGTGTTCGTCCGCGATTTCGCCCACCACCTGTTCGATCAGATCCTCGATGGTCACCAGCCCGTCGACGCCGCCATACTCGTCGATCACCAGGGCCATGTGCCGGCGCTCGGTCTGCATCTTGGTCAAGAGAACGCCAATCGGCATCGACGGAGGCACGAACAACAGCGATCGCAGCATCGAGGTCAGATCGAATTCGGTCGTGTCCCCGTTGAAGCCGTGCACAAGGGCGAAATCCTTGAGGTGCACGAATCCGAGCGGTGTATCGAGCGTGCCCTCGTAGACCGGGATGCGCGTCATGCCGCTGTCGCGAAAGACCTGCACCAGTTCCTCCTTGGAGATGGTGCTGGGGACCGAAACGATTTCGGCCGTCGGAATGGCCACGTCTTCGACCCGCATCCGTCGCAGGTTGATCATGCCGCGCGGCTGCACGCTGGCCGAGGCTTGCCCGTTGAGATGCGGGTCGCTCGTGTTTTCGGTGGAAGAGAAGGCATCCATTAGTCGGGACAAAAACCCGGATTTCTCTTCGGTAATATCTTTGCCGGTCTCGGGATGCGCGCCTTGCGCCGCCATAGAACCGCCGTCTGTGTCGCCCATTTTCCTGTTCCAAGTTGTCGGGCTCAAAAGCCCTCGTCACCCAGTATATGGGTTATCGATACCCAGTTTGCCAAGTATTTCGATCTCAAGAGCCTCCATCAGGGTGGCGTCCGCGTCACGGATGTGATCGTAGCCCAGCAGGTGCAAGACCCCGTGAACGACAAGATGCGTGACGTGATCGTTCAGGGGTTTGCCGGCCATTTCGGCCTCGCGGAGGCAGGTATCATGGGATATCGCCACGTCACCCAGGGCGATTTCGCCGAACACGTCCGGCTCGGGCCGGGCCGGCCTGTCACCGGCGATTTCGGCGGCCAGGTCCGCGGCGGGCCAACTGAGCACGTTCGTCGCCGCGCGCTTGCCGCGATAGGCATCGTTCAGTTCGGCGATGCGCGCGTCGTCGCAGCCCAGCAGGCTGACCTCGCACCGCTCGGGGTCGAGACCGTGATGGGTCAGAACCGCCGTCACGGCACGCCCGGCCAATGCCTCCAGGTCGCGCCAACGGGGGTCTTCCAATGTAACTTCGAGGGTCATGGATGATCTCTGCTGACGGCCCTGCAAGACGGGCCACCGGCGCCCGCTGTCCTTCAGCCCGCGTTGTCCCGTCCTGAATCGGCCTCATACGCCTCGATGATCGCCGCCACAAGCGGATGGCGCACGACGTCCTTCGAGGTGAAGTAGTTGAACCCGATATCGGGGATGGTTTTCAGCAGCCGCTCCGCGTCCGCCAGACCCGACGGCACCCCGCGCGGCAGATCGACCTGCGACCGGTCGCCGGTGATGACCATGCGACTGCCTTCGCCCAGTCGCGTCAGGAACATTTTCATCTGCATGGTGGTCGCATTCTGCGCCTCGTCCAGAACGACAAAGGCATTCGAGAGCGTCCGGCCCCGCATGAAGGCCAGCGGTGCAATCTCGATCCGCTTCTCCTCGATCAGCTTGGCAAGCTGCTTGCCCGGCAGAAAATCGTTCAGCGCATCGTAAAGCGGCTGCATGTAGGGATCGACCTTGTCCTTCATGTCGCCCGGCAGATAGCCGAGCTTTTCCCCGGCCTCGACCGCCGGCCGGCTCAGGATGATCCGGTCCACATGGCCGCCGATGAACATCGACACGCCCACGGCGACGGCCAGATAGGTCTTGCCGGTGCCCGCGGGGCCGATGCCGAAGGCCAGTTCGTTGTTGAACAGGGACTGCACATAGGCCTTTTGAGCATCGGTGCGCGGCTCGACCAGCTTCTTGCGGGTCTTGATCTCGACGGTGCCGCCCTTGAACATCTCCAGCTGGTCGCCGTCGCGCACGCCCGTATCGGCATCCGACCCGCCCATCCGGAGTTCACGGTCCACATCCGCCGCCTCGACCGCGCGCCCGGCCTGAAGCCGGTCATACAGCGCCCCGAGCACTTCGACGGCCCGTTTCTGGGCGTCATCCTCTCCCATAATCGCCAATTGGTTGCCACGGCGGAGGATCTGGACCGACAGTTTTCGCTCGATTTCGGCGAGATTGCGGTCATATTCGCCACACAGGTCGATCAACAGTCTGTTATCGGGGAATTCAACAACCACCTCGTGCGGGGGCATGTCGTTTTGCGGTGGGGTCAGGGCACCGATGGCCAATCCGTTCTCCTGTCTTGGCGTTTGATTCGAGCGTAGCCAGATTGCCAGCGCCAGCGCAAGGTTTGACGACAGAATTTCCCGCGGCGGGGCGAATTTGCCCGACAGGGGCTGACGGGTGGCAGGCGTCCGGCCCCGTCCCGCGGAACCCGGTCAGAATGCGTAGTTCAGACCGATCCGGATGTTGCCATAGCTTGGGGTTGCGACCGTCGAAGACCCGGAGGCATCGGTCAGTCGCTTGGAATCGAACTTGGTGTATTCGTATTCGAACGTCAGGCGCAGATTGTCCCTGAGCGCGCGTTCCACCCCAAGGCCGAGCGAATAACCGTCATAATCCGACCGGTCGGAAAGCGCGATCGTGTCGCCACCCGCGGTGCCGGACAGTGAGTATTCGATATCGCCGCGGGCATAGCCCAGGATGCCGTAGAACTGCGTGTTCCCGGCCGTGTTGGTCACACCGCTCTTGAACCTGAGCGACCAGGTGTTCTTTACGTCCACCGAGGCCCGATGCGTGGCGTCGGACACATCGTCGCCGATATTGCCGGCGTCATAACCCAGCTCGAAACCATAGACATAGGACCGGCTTCCGATCGGCACGTCGTTTCGCCAGCCGAGGCGCAGACCATAGTTGAAGCCGCCGGGCTTCATGTCTCCGACATTGGCGACCAACGGGCCATTCGGCGCACGATGTCCGACTTCGTCGTCTCCGCCGAACGCATATCCCAGGGTTCCGCCCACGTAGAACCCGCTCCAGTCATGCCGGGAGGGCGCAGGTTCGATCACTTCGGGCTCGACATAGGCCGCATCGACGTTCCCGGCATGGGCCACCGGCGTGGCGAAGGCAACGCCGCCAAGGACAATCGCCGCCGAAACGGATTTCACGACAGTGGAACTGAAAGGCCGTTCCAAGATCTGCTCCTTCCTCGCACCTGGCCCCGCGGGGCCGAACACTCAAAACCGGTCAAACGATCGAATTCACCGCCTGCCAACCGCGACCGGGATCGCCCGATGTTTGGCACACACAAGTTGACGCACCATGAATCAAGATCGTCAAAAAGCCAATAGCCATCTATATCTGGCAACTTTAAGGCGTTTTCATACCAAATCAGGTCAATTCGCCGGCCAGCGAGTTCGCGCCCGAGGCGGTGATGCGCACGGCGCGCAGGTCGCCTGCACAAATGTTCGCGCCGCTGACATGGACGGCGTGCAAATATTCCGATTTCCCAACCATTTGCCCGTTCAGGCGCCCCGGTTTCTCGAACAGCACCCGCACTTCGCGGCCGACCATGGCATCCTGAACCTCGCGCTGGTGCCGGGTGATGACGGCCTGCAGGCGCTGCAGGCGGTCATCCGCCGCATCCGCGGCCACCTGCGGACGCTCGGCCGCCGGCGTGCCGGGCCGAGTCGAGTATTTGAAGGAATACGCGTAGCCGTATCTGACCTCCTCGACCAGATCGAGCGTCGCCTGGAAATCCGCTTCGGTCTCTTCCGGGAATCCGACGATGAAATCGCCGGACATCAGGATGTCGGGGCGCGCCGCCCGGATGCGCTCGATCAGGCGCAGATAACTTTCGGCCGTGTGGCTGCGGTTCATCCGTTTCAGGATCCGGTCCGATCCGGATTGCACCGGCAGATGCAGGTACGGCATCAGCTTGGCGCATGTCCCATGCGCCTCGATCAGATCGTCGGTCATGTCGTTGGGGTGCGAGGTGGTATAGCGGATGCGTTCCAGGCCGTCGATCCTGTCCAGTTCGCGGATCAGGCCCGCCAGGCTCACGTCGCCGGATGCGCCCGCGCCGTGATAGGCGTTTACGTTCTGGCCCAGCAGGGTGATTTCCCGCACGCCGCGTTCGACCAAGTCCCGCGCTTCGGCCAGAACCCGATCCACCGGACGGCTGACCTCGGCTCCGCGGGTATAGGGAACCACGCAGAAGGCACAGAACTTGTCGCACCCCTCCTGCACCGTCAGAAAGGCGGTGGGTCCGCGCCTGGCCTTGGGACGGCTGTTCAGGATCTCGAACTTGTCCTCCTCGGGAAAGTCGGTGTCGAGCGCCTTCTCCCCGGCCCGGGCCTTGGCCTCGAGCGCGGGCAGTCGGTGATAGCTTTGCGGACCAACCACCAGATCGACCAGCGGCTGACGGCGCATGATTTCCGCGCCCTCGGCCTGCGCGACACACCCTGCCACACCGATCTTGAGATCCGGCCTTTCCGCCTTCAGCCCTTTGAACCGGCCGAGTTCGGAATAGACCTTTTCCGCCGCCTTCTCGCGGATGTGACAGGTGTTCAGAAGGATCATGTCCGCGTCTTCGGGGCTGCTCGTTTCCACATAGCCCTGACCGCCCAGCGCCTCGGCCATGCGCTCGCTGTCATAGACGTTCATCTGACAGCCATAGGTCTTGATGAAGAGTTTTTTCGGTTCGGACATGGAACGTGCCTTTGCTTTCGCCGGATCGGCGCCGTTTAAACGCTTCGGACGCTGCTTGCAATGCGCGCGGATTTACCCGAATTTGGCGAAAAACGCCAGCGGGGCAACGCAGGGGCATCACATGCGGTATCCGTCGCTCGACGACTTTCTGGGACAGGTTGGCAGAGGCCGGACGGGCGGCCCGCTGGCCATGGTGTTCGCCGAAGACGAGGTCGAGATCGACAGCACCCTGCGGCACCATCTCGATCTCGGCTTCGCTACGGTGCTGGCCTTCATGCCCGACGAGTTCACCTTGCCGGACGCCACGGCCGGACGTGTTTCGCGCATAGCGCACCCCTGCCGGCCCCGGGCCAAGGTCATCGACGCGATCAACCAGGTCATCGCGGCGGCGCCGGATGTCTGGATGTACTATTGCTACAACGCCGAGTACCTGTTCTTTCCCTTCTGCGAATCCCGCAGCGTGGGCGAGTTGCTGACCTTTCACGCCTCGGAACGGCGCGACGCCATGCTGACCTATGTCATCGATCTCTATGCCGAGGATCTGGCCGCCTGTCCGACGGCGGTCTCCACCGGAGCCGCCTGGTTCGACCGGTCCGGCTATTTCGCGCAGGCGCGGCTGAATCCCGAGAACGGCCATCCCCTGGAACGGCAGCTGGATTTTTCCGGCGGCTTGCGCTGGAGGTTCGAAGAGTTCATTCCGCAGGAAAGTCGGCGGATCGACCGGATTTCGCTTTTCAGGTCCAGGCCCAAGCTCGAACTGCGTTCCGACCACACTTTCAACGAACCGGAATACAACACCTATTCCTGCCCGTGGCACCACAACCTGACGGCCGCGATCTGTTCGTTCCGCGCAGCCAAGGCGCTGAAACGAAATCCTGTTTCAGGCGCTGAAATCCAGAGTTTCCGGTGGCGCAACTCCGTGCCGTTCGCGTGGAACTCGCGTCAGCTGCTTGATCTGGGCCTGATCGAGCCGGGTCAGTGGTTCTGAATCGGCTGCGGTTCTGACCACACGGGTCAACGCGGCCAGAGCATCGGAAACCAATCCTCCCGCAGCTTCTGCCCCGGCTGCATGTCATGCCCGGGAAAGGGCGGAGAGGTGCGGCCCGGCCGCTCGACATATCGCGCGTCGTCCCCCACGAGCCGCAGCGAAAAGGCCCGCCGGCGGGACGGGGACGTGTTGCCGCGCGCGCCATGCAGGATGCGGAAGTTGAACGCGACGGCGTCCCCCGGCTGCATCTCGTGTTCCACGATCGCCATGTCTTCGGCCTCGGGATCGGGAACCGGCATGTACTGCCCCTCATCCGGAAAGTAGCCCTCTTCGCTGACCCAGCGGGTCGGGATGACCTCCTTTTCCCACAGGTGCGAACCGGCGACGCAGCGCAAGGTCGCCTCCTTCACCGGATCCAGCGGCGACCAGAAGCTGATGGTCTGACGCCCTTCGACAAAGTAATACGGCCCGTCCTGGTGCCAGGGGGTCGCCATCGAGGTGCCGGGTTCCTTGACCAGTACGTGGTCATGGAACATCTGAACCGAGGCGGATTGCATCAGATCCGCCGCCACTTCGGCCGCCGGCGAGGTTTCGACCACCTGCCGAAACTCGGGAATGCGGGTCCAGTTGCAATAGTCGTCGAAGAACCGGCCGGTCTCGCCCGCTTTGCGGTTTTCCGAAGCATAGGGGCCCGGCACGCTCATGTTCGCCTCGACCCCGGCGCGCAGATCCTCGACATGATCCGCGAACAGCCCCCGAACCAGAACCACGCCGTCGCGCTGATAGGTGTCGATCATGTCTTGCGTGACCAAGGGGTGGGGCATCGTCGTCTCCGGCGCGTGTTTCGATTTCCGGGATATGGGCACGTTCCGCCTGTCGGATCAACACGCAGATTGCGTGACGCAGTCACTGCCGCCGGTCCGGACCGTGACGCGGCGGGCCATGTTCAATTGATGAAGCGGATCAGTCCTTGCGGCGCAGGCGAATGACCACGTCCACCGACGCGATCTCGACCCCGTCCGGCGCCTCGGGCAGACGCTGGATCACCAGCTGGTCCGACGGCGCATCGGAAAGCCGACCCTCGTCCTCCCAGAAGAAATGCGGGTGATCGTGGGTGTTCGTGTCGAAATAGCTCTTGGACCCGTCCACCGTGATTTCCTGCAACACGCCCGCCTCGCAGAATGCGCGCAGGGTGTTGTACACGGTCGCCAGCGACACCGCGGCGCCCTTGGACTTCGCCGCCTCGAACAGGCTCTCGGCGGTCACATGGCGGTGTTTGCCGTCACCCACCAGCAACTCGGCCAGTGCCAGGCGCTGCCGGGTCGGGCGCAGGCCGGCATTCACCAACCAGTCCGTGGCAGTTCTCAGGCTTTGTGGCGTCATGGATTCGATACTCGGTTGTGGCTGAATGTATATATAGGGCTGGGCATGGTGGAAATTCAAATGAAATTCATTCGCAACGCGGCGGGATCCGGCGATGCAAGGCGCGCGCCCGCTCTTGCAGAGCCTTGCGCACGGGTGTTAGAGGAGGCCAGATGTGACGAACAGACCCCTGGCAGGAGAGGCGGCAGAATGGCCAAATTCCCGAGCAGCTTTGACAAGGAAGATCTGCTGAGATGCGCCCGTGGCGAGCTATTCGGCCCCGGCAACGCGCAGCTGCCCGAACCGCCGATGCTGATGATGGACCGGATCACCGACATTTCCGCCGACGGGGGCGCGCACGGCAAGGGTCACGTGGTCGCGGAATTCGACATCAAGCCCGACCTGTGGTTCTTCGACTGTCACTTTCCGGGCAACCCGATCATGCCGGGCTGCCTCGGACTGGACGGGCTTTGGCAACTGACCGGTTTCAACCTGGGCTGGCGCGGCTGGCAGGGGCGCGGCTATGCGATCGGCACCGGTGAAATCAAGCTGACCGGCATGGTGCGGCCCGACCGCAAGCTGCTCACCTATTTCGTCGATTTCACCAAGGCCGTGCAGACGCGCCGCCTTACCATGGGTGTGGCGGATGGCCGGGTCGAAGCCGACGGCGAAGTGATCTATCAGGTCAAAGACATGAAGGTTGCACTGTCCGAAAGCTGACCCCAGCTGACAGGCATGCACGAGGGAACGGAACACAGGAGTACGCTTATGCGTCGCGTCGTCGTCACCGGATTGGGGATCGTCTCCTCGATCGGGAACAATGCCGAGGAAGTCCTTGCTTCGCTGAAGGCGGGCAGGTCGGGCATTGAGGCCAATGAACAGATGGCCGAGCACGGGTTTCGCAGCCAGGTGGCCGGATCATTGAAGATCGATGTGTCCGAACACGTGGACAAGCGTACGCTGCGGTTCATGGGGCCCGGCGCCGCCTATGCCCATATCGCCATGAGCCAGGCCATCGCCGATGCCGGTCTGACCGAGGATCAGGTAGTGAATCCCCGCACCGGCCTGGTGGCGGGGTCCGGCGGGCCTTCGACCAGCGCCATGCTCACCGCCCATCAGATGGTTCTGAAAAGCGGCGCGACCAAGCGGATCGGGCCGTTTGCGGTGCCGAAATGCATGTGTTCGACGATCTCGGCCAATCTGGCGACCGCGTTCCGGATCAAGGGCATCAACTATTCGATCACCTCGGCCTGTTCGACTTCGCTGCACTGCATCGGCAACGCGGCCGAGCAGATCATGATGGGCAAGCAGGACGTGATGTTCGCCGGCGGCGGGGAAGAACTTGACTGGACGCTCTCCTGCCTGTTCGACGCGATGGGCGCGATGTCCTCGAAATACAATGACGCCCCGGAACGGGCCTCGCGGGCCTTCGACCAGGATCGCGACGGCTTTGTCATTTCCGGAGGCGGCGGCATCGTCGTGCTGGAGGATCTCGAACATGCACAGGCACGCGGCGCAAAGATCTATGCCGAGGTGACGGGCCTTGCGGCCACGTCCGACGGGCATGACATGGTCGCCCCCTCGGGCGAAGGCGGCGAGCGGGCCATGCGCCTGGCGCTGTCCACGCTGCCGGAAGGGCGCAAGGTGTCCTATATCAACGCGCATGGCACCTCGACGCCCGTGGGCGACGTGGGCGAAGTCGAAGCGGTCCGCCGCATATTCGGCGAAGGCAACGTGCCGCCGATCTCCTCGACCAAATCCATGACCGGCCATGCCCAGGGCGCGGCCGGGGCGCTCGAAGCGATCTTCTGCCTGCTCATGCTGCAGCACGATTTCATAACACCATCGATCAATGTCGACACCCTCGCCGAAGGAATCCTGCCCGGTGAAATTGCAACAGAAGTTGTTGAAAATGCTGGGTTGGACAGTGTCATGACCAATAGCTTTGGCTTTGGCGGCACAAATGGGTCTATGGTCCTCTCCAGGTTTCACGGGTGAAAGACATGTCGGATCTTCTGAAGGGCAAGCGCGGCCTCATCATGGGCGTGGCCAATGACCGCTCCATCGCCTGGGGCATCGCCAAGGCCATGCACGAAGCCGGCGCGGAACTGGCCTTCACCTATCAGGGTGAAGCCTTCGGCAAGCGCCTGGAGCCGCTGGCGCAAAGCGTCGGCAGCGATTTCATGGTGGATGCGGACGTGACCGACGACGCCTCACTGGATCGCGCCTTTGCCGAACTTGCCGAACGCTGGCCCGCGATCGACTTTCTGGTGCACGCGATCGCCTATTCGGACAAGTCCGAGTTGACGGGCCGGTTCCTGAACACGACCCGCGCGAACTTCAAGCATTCGATGGACGTGTCGGCCTATTCCTTCATCGAGGTCGCCCGCCGCGCCTATCCGCTGATGCAGGACAAGGGCGGGTCGCTCCTGACCCTGACCTATCAGGGCTCGAACCGGGTTGTGCCGAACTACAACGTGATGGGCGTGGCCAAGGCGGCGCTGGAATCGGCGACCCGCTATCTGGCCAACGACCTCGGGCCGGACGGCATCCGGGTCAACGCGATTTCGCCGGGACCGATGAAGACCCTGGCGGGCGCGGCCATCGGCGGCGCGCGCAAGACCTACAAGTTCTGCGACCAGAACGCGCCGATGCGGTCGAACGCGACGCTCGAGGCGGTGGGCGGCACGGCGGTCTATCTCGTTTCGGATGCAGGCGCCTGCACCACCGGCGAGATCATTCGCGTCGATGGCGGCTTTCACGTCCTTGGAATGCCCCAACCGGAGTTCATGTGACCCGAACTTTCCCTGCGCCTGCCCAGTTTTGAACAAACTTGGCGCGCAGGTATTCGGACATGAGCAAGATTGACCTGATCCTCAGCGCCGCAGCGCAGCGTGAAAAGGCTCTGCGTGAGCCTGACGCCCCCGTCAGACGGTCCGGCGAAGCCGTTCGCCTGATCCTGTTGAGCCTGTGTTTCTCACTTGCCGTTCTGGTCATCATCTCCCATCCGGAATTCCAGATCCTGATGGGAGAAATGTTCTCGTCGGGCAGCGAGTCCTTGGCGACCCTTTCAGACTGATCTGATCGACATCGAACGGGTCACGACCCCGGACCCCGTCAAATCGCCAAGGGTCCGGATCAGTTGATCGAAACGACCTCGATATCAAAGATCAGATCCTGTCCGGCCAGCGGATGGTTGGCGTCCAACGTCACGGTTGCGTCATCGACCTCAACCACGGTCACGGCAACGGCCTGGCCTTCGGGCGACTGCATCTGAAGCTGCGTACCGATGTCCAGCGGAATGTCGTCGGGAATGCCCTCGCGCGGGATGGCCTGCCGCATCGCCGGATTGACGGGGCCATACGCTTCGACACAGGCCACTTCGACCTTCTTCGTGTCCCCGACGGCCATGCCCGGCAGTGCCTTGTCGAGCCCCGGAATGATCTGCCCCGACCCCACCTGAATCTGGAGCGGGTCGCGCCCCTCGGAACTGTCGAACACGTTGCCGTCGAGCAACGTGCCGGTGTAGTGAATGCGAACCGTGTCGCCTTGCTTGATTACTGTCATGGAACCTCCGGTTCGTTTCCTTGGGTTGAACGGCCCACCCTAAAGGGTGACACCGGGATGTAAACCCTTGGCCCTTCCGCCCTCTGCGTTCCTGTGCCAACCTGCCCCCGACGAGGGAGGAACCCATGCCCATCACCACCTGCGTTTTCGATGCCTACGGCACCCTGTTCGACGTTGCCGCGGCGGCGCGCGAAGCCGCCGCCGAGCCCGGCCGCGAAGCGTTGCGGGACACCTGGCCGGAACTCGCCAACCATTGGCGCCTGAAGCAGCTTCAATACACGTGGCTGCGCGCCATCACCCGAGCCCATGACGATTTCTGGGACGTGACGCAGGACGGGCTGGACTGGGCGCTCGAAGCGACCGGCTTGCACGGTGACGCCGCTCTGCGCCAGCGGCTTCTGGATCTGTATTGGGAGCTGCGAGCCTATCCCGAAGTTCCGGCCATGCTCGAGGCCCTGAAATCGGTTGGGCGGCAGACGGCGATCCTGTCGAACGGATCACCGGCGATGCTGGATGCCGCGGTTCAATCGGCCGGCATCGGCGCGGTGCTGGACGATGTCCTGTCGGTCGAAAGCGTCGGCGTGTTCAAACCGGATGAGCGGGTCTATCGGCTTGTTCTCGACAGGTTCGGCTGCGCCCGTGACGAGGTGCTGTTCGTAAGCTCGAATGGCTGGGACGCCGCCGGCGCGAGCGGGTTCGGCTTCGTCACCGTCTGGGTCAACCGTGCCGGCGAACCGATGGACCGCTTGCCGTGGCGGCCAACCCATGTACTGTCCGACCTGACCGGAATTCCCGAACTGGCAGGAGCCTGATGCCCCACTTTACGACGACCGACGGAAAACGCATCCATTTCGAGGACCAAGGCAGCGGGCAGCCCCTGCTCTGTCTGGCGGGGCTGACCCGCAACAGCCGCGATTTCTCGTTTCTCGCGCCGCATGTGCGCGACCTCCGGCTGATCACGATAGATTATCGGGGGCGGGGACGTTCCGATTACGACCCGGACCATCACAACTACAACGTCATTCGGGAATCGCATGACGTGGTCGAGTTGCTCGAGCATCTCGGACTGGACAAGGTCACGGTTCTCGGCACCTCGCGTGGCGGCCTGATCGCCATGACGCTGGCATCGAGCCACCCGGAATGGGTGTCCGGCGTGATCCTGAACGACGTTGGGCCGGTGGTCGAACCCGTCGGCATCGCGCGGATCATGGACTATGTGGGCCGGACGCCGGACGCGCGCACCTACGAGGAAGCGGCCAAGGTGCTGAAGGATGCGATGGAGCCGCAGTTTCCCGGCGTCCCGCTCGATGTCTGGCGGCAACAGGCCGAAATCCAGTTCGACGCCACGCCTGACGGGCTCGCCCTGCGCTATGACCCGGCGTTGCGCAAGGCTCTGCTGGAACAGGCCGCCACCGGAGCGATCCCGGATCTCTGGGTGTTTTTCGAGGCGCTGAACGCGATCCCGACCGGCGTGATCCGCGGCGCCAATTCCGATGTGCTGAGCCGCGAGACCGTCGCGGAGATGCACCGTCGCCATCCCGGCCTGATCTCGGCCGAAGTTCCCGACCGCGGGCATGCGCCGTTTCTGGACGAACCGCAATCGCTGGACGTGATCCGACGCATTGTGGGGGCCGCATGAGCTCACTGGAGCTGATCGAAGCCGCCGCGCAGCGGCTGAACGGCCATGCCCGGCGCACGCCCCTCCTGAGTTCGCCGTTTCTGGACGAGATCGCCGGGCGAAGGGTGCTGGTCAAGCCGGAATGCCTGCAGCACACCGGCAGCTTCAAGTTCCGCGGCGCCTGGGCGGCCATTTCCGCCCTGACCGACGAACAGCGCAAACGCGGGGTGATCGCCTATTCCTCGGGCAATCATGCCCAGGGCGTTGCGATGGCCGCGTCGCGCCATGGCGTTGCATCCGTCATCGTCATGCCGTCGGATGCGCCGCACCTGAAGATCGAAAACACGCGCGCCCTCGGGGCCGAAGTGGTTCTCTACGACCGCACACGGGAAAGCCGCGAGGATATCGGCGCAACACTGGCACGGGAACGCGGCCTCACACTGATCAAACCCTATGACGAACCGCAGGTGATCGCCGGTCAGGGTACGGTGGGGCTGGAAATCGCGGAGCAGGCCGCCCAACACGGCGTTCGACAGGCCGACGTGCTGGTCTGTTGCGGCGGCGGCGGTCTGACCTCGGGCATCGCGCTGGCGCTGGAAGGGCACGCACCGGGGCTGCGGGCGCGCCCCTGCGAACCGGAAGGGTTCGACGACACGAAACGGTCCCTGGCGACGGGTCGGATCGAGCGAAACGCGGCGAGCGCGGGCAATATCTGCGACGCCATCCTGACGCCGGAACCCGGTCAGATCACCTTTCCGATCCTCAGACGCCTCTGCGGCCCCGGCCTGAGCGTGAGCGAAGACGAGGCCATGCGGGCCATGGCGCTTGCCTTTCTCCGGCTCAAGATCGTCCTGGAACCCGGCGGCGCGGTGGCGCTGGCTTCGGCGTTGTTCCGACGGGACGAGATCGCTGGGGAGGCGGTGGTCGTCGTCGCCTCGGGTGGAAACGTCGATCCCCGGCTGTTTTCCAAGGTGCTGGAGCGTTACGGCTGATCGCGGCAAAACGCCTGGAGACATGGATCACCGGGCCGTCCTGCCCTATACCGGTGCGACAGCCGGGAAACCACGCGGGAAACCACCATGCAGATTGCCGATCTGGGCCAGGTCAAGCTTCACTATCGCATCGACGGCGATCCGAACGGTGCGCCGGTGGTCTTTGCCAATTCGCTGGGGACCGACCTGCGCCTGTGGGACAGCCTGGTGCCGCTGCTGCCGAAAGGGCTGAAATTCATCCGCTATGACAAGCGCGGGCACGGCCTGTCCTCTGCGCCGCCCGAACCCTATTCCATGGGCGCGCTGGTGCGCGACGCCGAGGCGCTGCTCGATCTGCTCGACATCCGCGACTGCGTCTTCGTCGGTCTGTCCATCGGCGGCATGATCGCGCAGGGTTTGGCGGTCAAGCGCATGGATCTCGTGCGCGCGATGGTGCTGTCCAACACCGCGGCCAAGATCGGAACGCCGGACATGTGGCAACAGCGCATCGACGCCATTCGAACCGGCGGAATCGAGGCGCTGGCCGACACCATCATGGAGCGCTGGTTTTCCAGATCGTTCCGGGCCACGCCCGAACTCGACCTCTGGCGCCACATGCTGGTCCGGCAGCCGGTCGCCGGTTACGTCGGTTGCAGCATGGCGATTTCGGGCACCGACTTCTACACGCCGACCAGCGGCCTGCGCCTGCCCACGCTCGGCATCGCCGGCAGCGAAGACGGTTCGACCCCGCCCGACCTGGTGCGGGAAACCGTCGATTTGATCCCCGGCGCCCGCTTCGAACTGATCCGGAATGCGGGCCATCTGCCCTGCGTCGAAAAACCCGAAGACTACGCGGCCATCCTGACGCGCTTCCTGCGCGACATCGGACATGTACAGGACGAGGTGGCGGATGGCTGACTTTCTTCTGGTGCACGGCTCGTGCCACGGGGCCTGGTGCTGGCGCGACCTGATCCCCGAACTCGAAGGGCTGGGACACTCTGCGCGCGCCATCGACCTGCCCAGCCACGGCAACGATCCGACCCCCGTATCCGAGGTGACGCTCGACGCATGCCGCGATGCGGTTTTCGCCTCCTCCACACCGGAAACCGTGATCGTGGGGCATTCCTGGGGCGGCTATCCGATCAGCGCCGCGGCCCAAGCCGCACCGCAGTCCATGCGCGCGCTGATCTACCTTTGCGCCTATGTCCCCGTTTCCGGCGTGTCGATGGCCGAGATGCGCAAGCGCGCCGCGCGCCAGCCGCTGATCGCCTCGATTCGCAGATCGCCTGACGGGCTTTCCTATACGGTCGAACCCGACCAGGTGCGCCCGTTGTTTTACCACGACTGCCCCGAGGACTGCGTGGATTACGCCGCCAAACGCCTCTGTCCGCAGGCCATCCGGCCACAGGAAACGCCGCTGGTTCTGAGCGACAGCTTCCGAAACGTGCCCAAGGCGTATATCCGTACGCTGGATGACAGAACGGTCCCCACCGAATACCAGGCCGAGATGAGCAAGGGCTTTCCAGCGCAGCTGCAATACACGATCGACAGCTCCCATTCGCCGTTCTTTTCGCACCCGCGAAAGCTGGCGCGGCTGATCGACCGGATCGAAGGGCAATTCTGATGGCTGGGTCCGTCTACGACAGCGCGCTGTTTGCAAAACTGTTCCCGACCGGAGAGGTGGGCCGCCTGTTCACCGACGGCGCCGAACTGCGCGCCATGCTGTTGGTCGAGGGGATGCTGGCCAAGGCGCAGGGCGATCTGGGCATCATCCCGCAGGACAGCGCCCAAGCCATCGCGCGCGCGGCGATGGAAGTACAGCTCGACCCCGGGGCGCTGGCCGCAGCCACGGGCGAAAACGGCGTCAGCGTGCCCGGGCTGGTCGCCGCCTTCCGGGCCGAGATGCAGGCCCCCGAACATGCGGCCTTTGTGCATTGGGGCGCGACCTCGCAGGACATCATCGATACCGGGCTGATGCTGCGCCTGCGCCAGGCGCTTGTCCTGCTCGAAACGGACGTGCGTCACATTCTGCGCGCCTTGGCGAGCCTGGCGCGCGACCATGCGCACCTGCCGATGCCGGCCCGCACCTATGGGCAGCACGCGACGCCGACCGGTTTCGGAGCGGTGGTCGCGGCCTGGGGATCGCCGCTCCTGGGTCTGCTGGACGAGTTGCCCGCGCTGCGGCGCGACTGTCTGCTGGTGTCGCTGTCCGGCGCGGCGGGCACCGGCGCGGCCCTTGGCCCGCAGGCGGCCGACACGCGCAAGGCGCTGGCCGAACTGCTCAACCTGCAGGATCCCGGCCGCAGCTGGCATACCGACCGGACACCTGTGCTGCGCCTGTCCGATTGGCTCACGCGGGTCACGCTGGCCCTGGGCAAACTGGGCGAGGATGCGGTCGCGCTCACCCAGACCGGCATTGCCGAAATCCGGCTGGGCGGCGCCGGCGCGTCCTCGACCATGCCGCAAAAACAGAACCCCGTGGCTCCCTCGGCGCTGGTGGCGCTGGCGCGGCAGCAGACCGGCCTGTTCGCGACGTTGCAAGGGGCCGCGCTGCACCGCCATCAGCGCGACGGCGCGGCCTGGTTCACCGAATGGATGTGCCTGCCGCAGATCGTGCTGGGCACGGGGGCCGCAGTCCAGATCGCTGTGCCGCTGGTGCAGGGCATCTCACCCAATCCGCCAGCGATTCGCGCCGCGCTGGCGCGGGACAACGGGATGATCCATGCCGAAGCGTTGAGTTTCGCGCTGGCCGAACACATGCCCCGACCCGAGGCGCAGGCCGTCACCAAGGCCCTGTGCCACGAAGCCAAGGAAAGTGGTCTGCCCCTGGCCCAAGTCGTTGCGCGCGCCTGGCCGCAGCTGGATACCGACGCCCTGTTCGACCCGAAACGCCAACTTGGGCTGGCACCGGCCGAGGCGCTGGAATTCGCGGACAAAGTGACGGGACGTCTGTCGGCCTGACGCGGCTCAGGCGGGTTCTCAGTCACCCGAGACGCAAGTAGGGTCCGCTCCAGTCGGAACCGGAACCTGCGATGCGCCTGCCCCAACTCTTTGTGCTCAGCACCGTGATGATCGATGCCATGG
>NZ_JBXWRY010000056.1:0-21646 GCF_059613135.1 Ruegeria sp. BHSB196 | reverse complement strand
CGACAGACAGGCAAACGGCCAAAACAATGCCGCGGGATGGAGCAGCCAGGTAGCTCGTCAGGCTCATAACCTGAAGGTCGCAGGTTCAAATCCTGCTCCCGCAACCAGCGTCTCAGAACGGCCCGAAGCAACACGCTCCGTGGCCGTTTTTTCTTGCCCCAATGCCAGCAACCCCGCCAGCTCGCCAACCAGCTCAATCGCGAGCCCGTCACCCTCCGGCATCAACCGGATCTCGGAAAGCAGCCCGCGGAGCATCGTGCTGGCCTGCGGGCATTGTAAAGGAGATGGGCTTGAGCGGGGCGGGGCGGCCCCGTAGCCTCTGGCCATGACGAATCCGAACCCGTTCCGCTAATCCCGAACGAACCGCGAGATTGTCCGGTTGGCAGTGATGTTGTACGTCAGATTTCCGCTGTCACTGCGAAACGTTGAGGATCTGCTGCACCAGCGCGGCATTGATGTCAGCCATGAAGCCGTCCGATTTTGGTGGCAGCGTTTTGGCCCGATGTTTGCGTCGGAGATCCGGAGGAAACGCGCCGATCGTCTGCGCGCCTGCCTGCGTCATTGCGGCGCCGGAGCAAGCCGTCGCTTCCCTTCAGCCATTTCCGCAAGTGGTCGGTGGGTGAAATAATCGCCCGGATCAGCGAAACCGACATGATCCGCAATTTTCTGGTCGGCACGTCGACGGCTGTCTTTCTCGATCTCCCGTTCGTGGCCGTTTGCATCGCGGTTCTTCTGACTACGATCACTTTCGTTTGCCGGCGACGATCCGGTCTAGAATCAGCGCGCAGAACAAAATGGCGAGACCGGCAAGAATTCCCTGACCCGCCGCAGCGTACTGCAAGGCTTCGAGCACGTCTTCGCCCAGCCCCTTTGCTCCGATCAGTGATGCTACGACGACCATTGCGAGCGACAAGAGGATGGTCTGGTTGACACCCGCCATTATCGTTCGGGCAGCCAGCGGCAGGTCTACGCGCCAAAGAAGGTAGCGCGGGGTCGCACCGAAGGCGAGCGCAGCCTCGCGCACGGTTTCCGGCACCTGCTGGAGGCCGAGAACAGTGAAACGGATCACCGGCGGGCTGCCAAAGATCATCGTGGCGACGACTCCCGCTGGCTTGCCCGAACCGATAAAGGCCACAACGGGAATCAAATAGACGAAAGACGGCATGGACTGCATGAAATCGAGGATTGGTCGCACGACTGCGAAAGCACGGGGTCTGCGCGCGCAATAGATCCCAAGGGGAATTCCCAATGAGATCGAGATCAGTGCCGCCGCGCCGAGAAGCGCAATTGTCGCCATGGCCTTCTCCCAAAAGTCGAGAAGCCCCAAATAGGCGAGCGCGGCACCGGTGAAGATCGCGACGCGGGCGCCGGCGGACAGGTAAGCAAGCATGACGATCACCAGCGCCACGACCGGCCAGGGCGTTCCGACGAACACCACTTCGAGGCCGTCAAGAAGCGTACGCATGCCGAATGTCAGAGCGTCGAAGAATCCGCGTCCGGCGGTCTTTGTCCAATCGAATGCAGCCTGTATCCCGTCGCCGACACCGAGACGCCAGTTTCGGTTCGTTGGAAAGTCGTTGAGGAACGCGACCGCGTCCGGCTGTGCGAACTTGATGGTGCTGGGAACCACGACCATCACGAAGAAGATCAAGGACAGCCCCATGCGTGTTGACGACCAGCCATGTGAAACCATCCTGTCCGATCGCCAACGTGCAAACTGACCTTCGAGTGTCCAGTTTGCCAGCGCCGCGGCGAGGAACTTGAACGCGACGAGCAGTGCGAGACCCAACGCAACATAATGGATGCCGGTCGCGTCGGCTTGTGCCGCTTCGATCTCGGCCTGCGACAAAGCACCCTCGAGAGAGGCCGCCGCGCGCTTCAGAGAGTCGAGCGTGGAGGCACCCGATTGCTCGGCTGCCTCGATCTGCTGATTGCGCAAGTCCAGAGTCTCGGCGATGCGGGCCGCGCGTTCGCGGGCGTCACGGCCAAGATCACCGAAAAACCCGCGCCCGATCTGGATATAGGCGAACGCCTCCAACACAAGGAAGCCAAGAAACCAGGACCAAAGGCCACGTGCACCGAACCAGATTGGACCGAGGATCGCGGCGGCGGCGTTAAGCGTGAACCGGTAACCGGGCGCCTCAAGCATGTAGCTGAAGACCCGGCGGTAGTAGTCCTGGCTTCGACCGACAAAATCGTCGATCAGCGCATTCATACGGTCAGGCGTTTCGATCCTTGATTGCTTCATCGACGGTTCCTCCTAACCTCTGTTGTTCTGGATCGCCCGCATCAGCATGGGACGATTGATCACGCCGACCGCAGTCCCGTTCTGGAGAACCCGTGCAATACCATGCCCTTCGACGCAAATGTCCATGAGCGCATTCAGGTCCATCTCCGGATGCGCCTCGCGGGCATCTGCAGGCACCGGGCCATAGGTCGCCTCGAATTCGTCGATCGGCCGCATCACGGAATGAGCAAAGACCATGTTGAGCTTGGAGATTCCCGCGACAAAATCCGCGACATAGTCGTCGGCCGGGTTCAGGATGATTTCTTCGGGAGTGCCAATCTGGACGATGCGACCATCCTTCATGATTGCAATACGGTTGCCGATACGGATCGCTTCGTCGAGATCATGCGTGATGAACATCGTGGTCTTCTTCAGCGACCGCGACAGGCTCATGAACTGGTCCTGCAGCTGGCGGCGGATCAGCGGATCAAGCGCGGAAAAGGGTTCGTCCATCAGCAGGATGTCAGGGTCTGAGGCAATGGCACGGGCAAGTCCCACGCGCTGCTGCATGCCGCCGGACAGTTCATGTGCGTATTTGTCCTCCCACCCTGTCAGTTCGACGAGTTCGAGGACACGTTCGGCTTCTTCCCAACGACGCGCCTTGCCGGTGCCGCGGATTTCAAGGGGCATGGCGACGTTGTCACGCACGGTTCGGTGAGGCATGAGTCCGAAGTTCTGGAAAACCATGGCGACGCGGTGGTTGCGAAGAAGGCGAAGAGACTCGCTGTTCAGCGACATCACATCCTCGCCATCAATCAGGATGTGGCCTGCGGTAGGCTCTAGAAGGCGATTTACGTGCCGTACAAGTGTCGACTTGCCGGAGCCCGACAATCCCATCACGCAAAAAAGCTCGCCGCGCTCGATCTGGAAGGTCGCGTCCGCGACGCCGACCACGCAATTGAACCGCTCCAGTACCTCCGTCTTGCCGATACCCTCGGCTCGGATGGCGGCCATGGCCTCGTCTGCGCGTGATCCAAAGACTTTCCAGACGCTGCGAGCGTCGATAGCGATGTCCTGTGCCACTTTGTTCCCGTCCTGCGTTGGGGCGGCCCCGGCATTGTCGACGCCGGGGCCATTCCGTTCTCAGTTAAGCCCGAGCCATTTGTCGATAACGTCACCGTTGGCGTCGATCCAGGCCGAGACGACTTCGCCCACGTCCTTGTTCTCGACAACAACTTCATAAGTCATCTGCGACAGCGCATCCGCATCCATGTCGATCTTGGAGAGGAATGAGGCTGCGGCCGGGTTGCGGGTCTCGAGCGATTTCGAGTACGCGACGGTGACGGTCTTGACCTGGTCGCCCGTCGTGATCTTCGACTTGTTATACCAGTCGGCGTCCTGATCGGGCTGCACCATCGTGTACTGGTCCTCGGAGAATTCCGGTTCCTCTATCATCGTCACGTCGTAGAGCGCATGCACGTAGTGCGGGCTGTAGCAGTAGAACACAACGCCTTCGCCTTGGTCGATCGCATCCTTCAGCCGGGAATAGAACACAGTTTCGTCCTCGGTGCCCGGTTCGAGGAATGTTTCGATGCCATAATCGCGGACCTTGACTTTGTGGACGTTCGTCGATGCCCAGCCCGAGGCACCGACCCAGATCTCGCCTTTGCCATCACCATCGGAGTCAAAAAGCGCCTGAGCGTCCGGTGTGGCAAGGTCGAAGACCGACTTTATGTTGTGCTTTTCGACCATATAGCTCGGCGTACAGAAGCCAGAACGCCCCTCATAGGATCCTGACGAAAGCGCCACGGTGCCTTTCTGATCCACGTATTCGTCGGTGAAAGATGCCTGGTTGGGCAACCAGACGTCGGGATGCACATCGATGTCGCCGCGCCCACCGTCCATTGCCTCGAAGATCACGGCATTGGCGCCGGGCGCATAGCCGACCTCGCCTCCGAGGCGGGTCTCGATGACCTGACCGATCACATTCGCCATGATCTTCGCACCGGGCCAGCTTGGCTCACCGACCATGACCTTTTCCTGCGCCCCGGCCGCGGATGCAGCAAGAGTCACAAGTGCCGCGGCGCTTATGGTTGTCAGATGTTTCATGTTTTTCCCTCCTGTTGATTTGCTTCTGCTGTTCAGGCTCTTGCTCTTGTCCGTTGCGGATCGACGAAGGGGATCTCGACCACGGATGCGCCGATCCGCTTCATCCGACCGTCCATCAATCCGACTTCAAGTTCGGTTCCGGCGGCTGCGTATTCGACGGAAAGTCGTGCCATGGCGATGCTCCGTTCCAGCATCGGCGACCGCGTCGCCGAGGTGACGACTCCGACTTGCCGTTCGCCGCAGAGCACCGGCGCGCCGTGGGCTGGCACGTCAGCGCAGCCAAATACCAGCCCTTTCAGAACGCGCCTTGGATCCTTTGCGTTCCGTTCCAGCGCCGCTTTCCCAACGAAATCGGTCTTGGCAAGGTCCACCGCAAAACCGAGCCCTGCCTCGAACGCATCGACGCCCGGGGCGAATTCGGCATCGGCCGCGGCAAGCCCTGCCTCGATGCGGATGATCTCGAGCGCGGCCGAGCCCATCGGCGTAATTCCGAACTCCTCACCGGCATCCATGATCGCGTCCCAGAGCGCGACGGCGTCGGCCTTGGCGCAGAAGAGTTCGTAACCGAGTTCGCCGGTATAGCCCGAACGTGACAGCATGAAGGGCAGCCCCTCGCGGTCGCCGAGCCGGGCGATGGTGACGCCGAACCATTTGAGTTGATCGAGCGATGGAACCGTCGGCTGGGTAAAGGTGATTTTCCTGAGCAGATCCCGCGATTTCGGCCCTTGAAGCGCGAGGTTCGGCAGCGCGTTTCGCATCGCGTTGATGCGAACCTGGAGTTCTTGACGCTCGGCCAGTCCGGTCAGTACCCGGCCGCTTTCCTCGCTGCCGCAGCACCAGCGGAACAGTTCCGGCCCGATGCGGAACAGCGTACCATCGTCGATGACGGTGCCGCTCTCGTCGCACATGAGCGCGTAGGTCCCGCGCCAGACCGGCAGGTGGGCGACATCCCGCGTCATCGTCATTTGCAGCAACCGCTCCGCATCCGGCCCGATGATGTCGTACTTCCTCAGCCCGCTCATGTCCTGAACGGTCACCGCCTCGCGGCATGCCCAGTATTCGCCGATCGTGCCGACGGATGGAAAGGACACCGGCACCCAGAGATCTCGCGCCGCGGCGAAATGCTGCGTCAGTGGAGCGAGCCGTTCGTGAAATGCGGATTCTTCGCTGATCTGCATCGGAGCGTCCTCTTTTTCGCGATAGGCAACAGCGCGGCGGATTGGCGTGTCGGGCCGATAGATGCGCACATGAATGTCAGTAGGGTTCCAACCGTTGATCGGGTCGATATCGTCCGGGCATGCGGTGGAAACGCAGACGAGGTTGTCCATCGCACACATGGTTACGTAGTCGCCCGGGCGCGAATAAGACTCCTCGGTCAGGATGTGATGCGAGTCGGCATCGACCCAGGTGTTCCAAAAGAAGTTTATCGCCGGCCAGGCCGCTCTCCGTGCGACGCCGAACGGTTCAAGCGCGCGAGACATGTTGTCCGAGCAGTTGAGGTGACCCGGAAAACCCCGCTCCTCGTATCCGCGCGCGGTACAGGCGAGTCCGAACGTGTCGTGCCGTCCGCAAGTGTCCTGAACGACGTTCAGAAGCGGGCGCATCTCGCGATCGAAGAACTTGTCGAGAAGCCCCGGCCCGGGATAGGAGCGCCGAACCATCGAACGGGTCGCAGTGCTGTCGATCATCAATTCCTCTCCGCGGCATAACCCTTCGCTTCGGAACGCCATGAAATCCGAGCATTGCTGCCCGTGAACGTCGATGATCTGCAAATAGTCGCCCTTGCGAAGCTCATAGGCCCGCGCCGTTCCCTTGAGGACCGTGAACTCTTCACGCAGATCGCCGAGAAGCGGTGGCAAGGCCGCCGATTGGTGGCTTGCTGGTTGGTGCGCGACGGTGATGGTATTGCTTGCGCCACCGGCCACGAGGGCTTGCGTGGAAACCTGGCGGATCAGCCAGACCGTTGCCTCGGCCGCGGCCCGAAAAACAATGATCTCGCCAGTCCCTTCGATCCGCGCGGCAGAAGGCAGCACACAAGGATCGCCGCCATTCCGTGCTATCCACGCTGCAAGCGCGCTGCCGTCAAACTCGGCCCAGGAAGGCGTTTCCGTACCGATCAGGCCGAGCGCACCAAGAGCATGGCGTCCGCGCCGGTCGAAGGCCAAGAGCCCCAGGCCGTCACCTGCGGCAAGCTCACGGACGGACAAAAGGTCGCCGGGTCCGAGATCGACACGGACCGCCTGACGCGGCGCCACAGTTCGGGTCGCCGTATTCAGCTTGCCGAAGCCCGGAAAGGATCGGGTCCAAGTGTGATGGCCGACATTGCTGAATGTGCGTATGGCGTGTTCGTCAAGCATCGGGAATCCCGCTTGGAAACGATTTGTAACTGGTTACAAAGGTTGATGTAACTGGTTACATGTGTCAAGAAGTTTGTATCGAAGCCGGTTGGGAGCCCTTTGACGTATGTCCGCGGCAGATGGAAAGAAACGCGCGAATCTTCGTGATGTTGCGGCGCTTGCTGGTGTATCCGTCGCGACGGTGTCGCGCGTACTGAACACGCCTGCAGCCGTTACAGAGCAGACACGCGGCAGGGTGCAGGCTGCCATCGACGAATTGCGATTCGTTCCAAGCGCCGCAGCCCGCGCAATCAATTCAGGGCGCACCAGGATCGTTGGCGCATTGATCCCGACCCTTGACAACGCAATCTTCGCCCGTTTCCTTGACGCGATCGAAAACCACCTCGCACCGCGTCATCTTTCGCTTGTCGTCGCAACAACTGATGGCGATTTGAAGCGAGAAGCAGACAAGGCCCAACACCTCGTGGACATAGGGGCCGAGGGATTGATCGTTTCCGGCATCACTCACCATGACGAGTTCTACCGGCTCGTAGAACGAACCCAACTGCCCGCTATCGCGACATCCTATTTCGACGTTGGCTACCGTCTTCCGACGATCGGTTACGACAACCGTGCCGCCGCCGCGATCGCACTGCGTCATCTCAACGACCTTGGCCACCGCGACATCGCCGTCGTTCATGGCCCAATCGCCAACAACGATCGAACCCGCGCCCGCATCGCTGGGCTTGCGGATGCCGACTTGCCCGCAAGGCTGAGCTTCCACGAAACCGACCTTTCGGTCGGAGGTGGCAGCGCTGCCGCAAACGGAATTGTCGCATCGCAACAGCCCGTCAGTGCGATCCTCTGCCTTTCGGACGTGCTGGCGATGGGTGTATTGTTCGAGTTGCGGCGCATGGGCATTGATGTGCCGCGCAAGGTATCCTTGATGGGGATCGACGACCTCCCCAGTTCGTCCTGCTCGGCACCGCGCCTGACAACCGTCAGATTGCCCGTGCGCGAAATGGGCACAGAGTCCGCCAAAGCGCTTGCCGACTGGGTGGAGCAGAATCGGCCTCCACAGTCCCGACAACTGCGATGCGAACTTGTCGTTCGGGATTCGACTGCAGACGTTGAGAAGGGCGAAAGTCTGGAAATCGACGTGAAGTGACCTGACGACCTGCGCCCCGAGATTCCTGTTCCTTGCGGTAAGTCCTTGCGTATGGAACTCTGACGCCAGGTAGCGTGCGAGCAGCCGCTCAAAGTCGGCAAGCGACGCCGTGGTGTCTGGAGGCTATTGCCAGGGCTACAGCGGCGGTCGAGACAGGGCCAATCCCGTCCCGCAGGTCACAATCCTGCCTTGGAGCCGCGATCACGTGATTGCCAGACTTGTTGCCAGTGGTCGCTGCGCCCAAGATCCCGAAGCTTTGGCGGATGATATCGGCCAGATGCAGCGAGTCGGGTGTTTCACTCAATCGCGGGCAGGCCCGTCACCGCTTCGAACGCCTCCGAATGTGCCTCGGCGTGATGCGGGTCGCGCGTGCCGGGGAGTACTTCGAAGAAGGGATCGAAATCCACCATCGCCTGCGCCAGAACCCCCAGCATGGTTGGGTCTCCGTCGAGGGTGGCCGTGCCGTCCGCCAGTTGCGCATCCAGTGTCGTTTCGCCCGCCATCGTGAATTCCAGGTCTGCGCGGTTGATCGTGAGTGTCAGGTCTGGGCTGTCGGACAGGAATCCCTCGACATTCGTCAGCGTGGCATTGCGCAATTCGACAAGGAACTTCTCGCCATTGTCAGGCGTCACCAGGTTCATCGTGAATTCGTGCCCTTCCACCTTGCGGCTGTCCATCTTGATGGCCAGAAAGTTCAGGAACAGCTCGGTCGACATGGCGCGGACAACGTCGGGGCTGGTCGTATCGGGAATATCGCCTTCGGGAACTCCCGAGCGCAGTTCGAACGCGCCGGAGAGGAAGGAGTTTCGGAGTCCCGGATTCTCCTGTTGATAGCCGATCTGCTCGTAAACATCGGCCAGCAGGTTCTTTGCCATCTGGTTGTTGGGCTCTGCATGCACCAGCTTGTTCAGGATTTCGCTGGCGAGCAGGTATTCGCCCTTGTCGTGCAACTCCGCGCCGCGCGCCATGATCGCGTCGGACCCGCCCATCATCTCGACATAGAGCGGCGCCGAGTCCTCGGGCGACAACGGGATCAGTGTGGCCGGGTTGCAGTCCCAGAACCCGATGTAACGCTGGACCACGCCGCGGCTGTTGTGCTCGGGAGAACCGTGATAGCCGCGGCAATGCCACTTGTCCTGCAGGCTCTGCGGCAGCGAATAGACGTTGTGGATCTGGTTGATCGTCACGCCCTTGTTCGCGAAATGCAGAACCTGGTTGTTCATATGGGCATAAAGATCGCGTTGATCGCGCAGGATCGCCTGAATGCGGTCGTTGCCCCAGCGCGGCCAGTGGTGGGAATAGAACATCACCTCGGCCTCTTCGCCGTAGAGGTGCAGCGCGCGGGAGATGTATTTCGACCAACGCAGCGGGTCGCGCACCGGCGCACCGCGCAGGGTATAGATGTTGTGCAGCGTGGCGGTGACGTTTTCCGCCATCCACAGCGCTTTCATGTCGGGCAGGTAGGTGTTCATGTTCGACGGCGCTTCGGTGCCCGGGGTGTTCTGGAAGATCATCCGCACACCATCGACCTCGAACTCTTCGATATCCTCTTCGACGACCCGGGTGGGCGCGATCAGGCCGACCGCACCGGCTGACGTTCCCTGGCCCAGACCCTGGCCTGCATAGCCATGCGGGCTGGCCGGCAAGAGCAGGCCGTATTGATAGAAGAGCCGCCGGTTCATCGCGTTGCCGGCATAGACGTTTTCCGAGATCGTATGCTCCATGAAATCGCGCGGCGCGATGATCTCGACCTTGCCGGCGCGCACATCCGCCTCGTCGACCACGCCCCGGACGCCACCCCAGTGATCGGCATGCGAGTGCGAGTAGATTACCGCCGTGACAGGCAGCCCGCCGCCCACATGTTCCTGAAACAGTTCCAGGGCCGCGCGGGCGGGTTCGGCCGAGATGAGCGGGTCAATCACGATCCAGCCGGTCTTGCCCCGGACAAAGGAGATGTCGGACAGGTCGAACCCGCGCACCTGATAGATGCCGGGCATCACCTCATACAGGCCGTAATTCTGATTCAGCCGCGAGATGCGTTGCAGGGATGGGTGGATGCTGTCGAAATCCGTATCGCTGTTGAAGAAATCAAACCGCTCCTTGTCCCATGCGACATGGCCGGCATCGGCCAGGATCTTCTTGTCGGGCATCTCGGCGATCAGTCCGCGCTGCTGTTCCTCAAAATCCAGGGTATCCGAAAACGGCAGGGTGCGGCGGGCTTGGTCCAGAATTTCGAGCGTGTACCTGGATGGCGCCTTGCCCATCGGATGGAAATGACCCTCCAAAGGCGCCGCTTCCTGGGTCTGCGCCGCCGCTTCATCGATCAGCGCGGTCCCGGACACCGCAAAAGCCGTTCCAACGGTCGGAATGGCCTTGAGCACATCGCGTCTGGTGGTCATGGTCGTTGTTCTCCCTGCTTGTCAGATGCTCGGCTGCGGCATGAACACGCGGCCAGTTTTTTCCCGGAACCGCCGCGCAAAAGCGAAATGCGCTGCGGCGGCCTCCAACAGCAGGCTAACAGGCGCGGCGGAACGAGACTTGATCTGATGACGTATTTAGATTTTCTTAAGAAACGACCGTGGTGCGGATACCGTCCGGGAGACGAAAAGAAGGGTTATGGCAGGACCACTTACGCCGGAACACAAGGAAATCCTGCGAAGTTCAGGCTGGCTGTCCACCCGAAGTCCCGCCTTTCAAGACGCCTTTCTGGAGCTCGGTTCCCTCAAATCGCTTGAGATCGGACAGCTCCTCTACCCGCGCGGTCGAATCCCGACCCACATCCACGGTCTGATCCAAGGGCAGGTCGACGTGCTGCCACTATCCAGTTCAAACGAGGAGTTGACCTTTACCTTCGCGAAGGCCGGCAAGTGGTACGGCGTCGGCGACGTGCTGTCACAGCAGCCTACCGTCGCGCGCACCGTTGCGCGCCAGCCGTCGAAGCTTTTGTCCATCTCGCGCGGCGAGCTGATGCAGTTTCTCGATGCTGATCCCGGTCGATGGGTCGATATCGTGGCCTATCTCAACATGGTGCGGCGACAACTGCAGGAGCTCACGATCGTCTCCGTCGAAGGAGATGGCGTTCAACTGGTCTTGCGGCGTCTGGCCTGGTTGCAGCAGGCGGGTCGTCTGGACCAGAACAACGCGATGGCGATTTCCCAGATGGATTTCGCCGCGGCAGCCGGTGTTTCCCTGCCAACCGTGCAAAGGGCCTTCCGCGACCTCAAACGTCGAGGAATTATCGAGACCTACTATGGCAAGATCGTCGTGAAGGATGCCCAGAAGCTGAAGGAACTGTGTGTGGCCAGCGGTGCCGGCTAGCGCAAGGGTTTCAATCGGGAAACCGTCTTTCGCTCATCGCTGGCCTTGACGTTCATCCAGACCTCGGTGCCGGTCTGCTTCTGATGCGCCTCTTCCTATCGCCGTGCTGTTGGCCAGCCGCTACAGCCGATGAGCCCTGGGCCGGACGCCTGTGGTTCGACTTGTTCGGGAAGCGGTTCAAGCGCGGGACTGTGGGCTCGGCCGAGCCGGACGATGTCATTCGAATGCAGCATTCCAGCGGTCCCTGGCCAGCTTTGACGCCTCCAGACGCCCAAGCTCTTCCAGAGCCTGGCTTTGGTTGCCCGTACGAGCCAGCGCCTTGTTATATGCACGCTCGACTGAACGTGGCCGCCACGGCAGCGCGGCCTGCGCAACCCAATTGCGGAGAACCGGAGGCAGACGATCAAAATCGCGCATCGGATTTTCGTTTCGGCGCCGTTTTCTGAGCTTTGTTTCACCAAGGTTGCGCGTCATCAATCGATCTCGTCGATATCGAAGACCGGATCAAGAACGAGAACGAGGCGGGTCTCGCCTGTCCCTGCAATCGGCGGTGAGCGGTGCAGGAGGCCCGAAGAAGGTTTCTGAGGCCACTGCGTGCCGCGCATCACCATCGGAGCCCCGGTCGCAACAGTAAACACCCGAGCCGGATCCTTGCCGTCGGTGGATATGCCGTACTGCGTGCCCGTGCCCCGATAGGTGCAGATCAGGCGGGCATGGATTGCGTCGATGTGGAATTTTCTGCACGCGTTCGTATCGATCACATCCAAACGCAACCGCAGGTATCGCGCGCGCATGATCTCGGCGAACAGAGAAGCCAGATCGGCAACGTCTTTTTCCAACCAGGCTCTCTCCTCGCTTTCCTCCACACCGGCCATGTCGCAGAGATGCTGCACCGCATCGGGAATTGCGTCCGGGCGCAGAATGAGCCGCGCTTTCGGCAGTTGCGATGGATCGAGCGCGTTGATCCATGCCTGAAAGCCCGGTGTGAGTTGCCGTCGCCAGATCGTCGCTGCGCATCCGGGCAGTGCGATCCTGGCCAACCCGTCCGGTGTGTCGGTGACACCGACACCCACCGCCGCGTTCGCGATTTCTGTTCGAACGTAGCTCATGCGGCATTCTCCACGCGGCGCCATAGAGGGAACGGATCGGGCAAATCGGCCGGTAGAGCATCCGGACCGGGGGCGCGGGACTCGGGCAGCAGGCAGGAATCGAGTTTGGATTTGAGTGCCGGCCAGTCGATCCCCGAGCCGATAAAGACGATCTCCTGCCGCCGGTCGCCCCAGGGTTCCTTCCAATGCTGTTCGATGTAGTTCAGCACCGAGGGGTGTTCGGGCCAACGTTCTTGGGGAACCGACGCCCACCAGGTTCCCAACGGCTTGACGCTGGACAGGGCACCGGCAAGCGAAAACTCGGCCACCCACCCGGGTCGCGTTGCGATCCAGAAATGCCCTTTGGCGCGGATCACACCGGGCATGTCGCCGTTCAGCACGGCCAGGATCTTTTCTGGCTCGAAAGGCCGTCGCGCGCGGTAGACGTATGACGAAACCCCGTATTCCTCGGTTTCCGGGACATGATCGGCAAAGCCGTACAACTCTTTCGCCCACATCGGATGCTGGTGGGCCGCATCGAAGTCGAAAAGGCCGGTGTCGAGGATGGCCTCGCTTGCAACTTCCGAGTGGTTCGTTTCGATGATCGTGGCATCTGCGTTCAGGCTGCGGATGATCTTGCGCGCGGCGTCGGTGCGCTCGGGGCCTGCATCGTTTACCTTGTTGAGAACAACCACGTCTGCAAACTCGATCTGGTCCGTCAAGAGGTGGACAAGCGTACGCTCATCCTCGTCTCCCAGCGTCTCCCCCCGGTCGCGCAGGAAGTCATGGCTGGAATAGTCGTTGAGCAGGTTCACCGCGTCGACGACAGTGACCATCGTGTCGAGCCGGGCGACATCCGAGAGGCTCTCGCCATTTTCGTCGCGGACGTCGAAGGTTGCGGCAACGGGCAAGGGTTCGGAGATCCCGGTGGATTCGATCAGCAGGTAGTCGAACCGGCCTTCCATGGCCAGCCGCCGCACCTCGGCCAGCAAGTCGTCGCGCAGGGTGCAGCAGATGCAACCGTTCGACATTTCGACCAGCGTCTCATCGGTGCGGCTCAGCGCGGTTTCGGCGCGCACCAGATCGGCATCGATGTTCACCTCGGACATGTCGTTGACGATCACCGCCACACGTTTGCCTTCGCGGTTGTTCAGAACGCGGTTCAAGAGGGTGGTCTTGCCGGCGCCGAGAAAGCCGGACAATACCGTGACGGGTAGGCGAGCATCAGTCATGGATTGGAACCCCTTCGTCTTGGGTTGGATTTTTGGGTTGAGGCTGGCGCAGCATGTCGAGGCTGCGTTGCAATTCCGGACGCGTCAGATCGCGGGCAATGACGACAATACGTGAACGGCGATCGTCACCCTTCCAGTTTTTCAGCGGTACAGGCGGGTCGAAGACGTGCTGCACACCGTGAAACACGAAGGGAAAATCGATCCCTTCCAGAAACACGATGCCTTTGACGCGCAGAATGTCTGGCCCCTTGAGGGAGATCAAAGTGTCCAACCAAAGGTCAAACGTGGCATCCTTGAGCGGCGTGTTCAGCACAATCGATGCGGATCCGATCCGTGTATCATGTGGCGAGGCGGAAATGGGCAACGTCTTTGACTCGCGGAACCCGGAGAGGTTGGCGAAAGGGTCGGCCGCGGGAGCAGCCGCTGCGGTTGTCCAGGCAATCGCGTCAATCGGCGCAATGTCCCTGCGCACACCACCCAGGCCCCAGAGTCCGTTCGGATCAAAACGACCTGCTGCCGGTCGTTCGATCCGTGCGGTAGGGTTCAAGCTGCTCAATCGTTTCTCAAGTGCGTCTTCGGCCTCCGGCGTGACCAGATCCGTTTTGCTGAGGAGAATCAGATCAGCCATCGCAACTTGCGAAACCGCCTCGAACTGGGCGTCCAGCGTCGCGGGTCCGTTGAGCGCATCAACGACTGTAACCAGGCCGTCCATGCGCGTGGTGCGGGCCAGGTCAGGATCGACCAAAAACGTCTGAAGAATGGGGCCGGGGTCCGCAAGGCCGGTCGTCTCGATGACGATCCGTTCAAAATCCAGCGCATCACCTTTGCGACGATCAATCAGATTCAAAACCGTCTTCGACAAGTCTCCCCGAATCGAGCAGCACAGGCACCCGGATTGCATGAGGACGATGTCTTCCTCAACGGACTCGATCAGATCGTGATCCAGGCCCGCCTCGCCGTACTCATTGACGATCACCGCGATGCGCCCGTCCGAAGAGTTCGACAATACGGCATTCAGCAGCGTCGTCTTTCCGGCGCCCAGAAAGCCGGTCAAAACCGTGACGGGTATTCTTTGATCCGCCGCATCATCGGTGGTGGTCGCCGCGTGCGCTATCACTGCGTTCTCCCTGAAAATATTATGTAATATCGTAACAATCCCAGTTCAGGAAACGCCAAGCCTTCCAATGATTGTCGCGAGCCAATCAGAGAGTTCAGATGAACCGGCGACGGGGTTTCCTTTGGTCAGAGCGCGTCAGGGGCAGCGCGACGCTTCAACCTTTGGACACTATTGACAAGCGCTGCCTCTGACTGCGGTCTGCCCGACCGTTTCTGCTCCGTCGAATGAACTGATTGTTCGGATCACAGGCACTCGGCCAAGGCTTTGGCCATATTCCTGATGAGCTGCGGATAAAGAGACGCGCCCGGTTCCAGATTGGCCCCAAGAGGATCGATCACGCCGGTTTTTGCCTCCGTTCCATCCAGAACGACGTTGACGATTCCTTGGTTGAACTGAGGTTCGGCCAGAACGCAGTCTATGCCCTCATCGCGAATGCGACCCTGGATTTCGGCAACGCGGGCCGGGCTTGGATCGGTTGCGTCGCCAAGCGAAATCGCGCCGGAAGCCGGGAGGTCAAACGCATTCTCAAAGTACTGATAGGCATCGTGAAACACGATGAATTTGCCGCCGCGGATCGGCTCAAGCATTCCGGCCACCTCGGCGGACAGCGCGCCTATCTCCTCACGCGCGGCTGCGGCATTGGCGAAATACACACCAGCGTTGTCCGGGTCGGCCGCCGAAAGCTGAGCTGCGATCAGGTTCAGCCAAGTGCCGGCGTTTTCCGGTGAGAGCCAGGCGTGGGGGTCATGTTCGCCATGGCCGTGGTCGTCATGGCCTTCATGTTCGGCATGCTCTTCGTGGTCGTGTTCGCCCGCTTCGGCATGATCGTGCTCATCGTCCTTGGCGTGATCATCATGGGCATGTTCGTCTTCATGCGCGTGCTCGTCGTGCCCATCTTCCTTGGCATGATCGTCATGACCATGTTCGTCCTCATGACCATGTTCATGCGCCTCGAACAGTGCACCATCACGGAAATCGAGCAGGACCGTTCCATCCGAGTCCAGCAACGTCGTGACGGTCGCATCGCCGGCGAGCGTTTCGACCGCGCCTTCCATCCAGGGCGTCAGGTCTTCACCGATCCAGAAGACAAGGTCCGCCTCTTGCAAGGCCGCGGCTTCTGACGGTCGCAGGTTGTATTCGTGGGGGGAGGCGCCCGGCGATACGATCAGGTTCGGCGTTCCGACACCCTCCATGACCCGTGCCACCAGGGAATGCACCGGCGCAATGTCGACCGCCACTTTCGGGGCCTCTGCCATGGCTGTACCGCCCAGCAGAGCAGCTGCGATCGAAACTGGAAGAAGCTTTCTGGACATGAGAACCTCTGTGTGATCTTATAACGTTAAGAGCCGCATACATGATATGAAATAACATGACAAGCGAAACCCGTCCCATATCCGTCGATGAACCGAATCTCGTCGGGTTCCAAAAGCATGACCACGAAAGCTGCGTCGAAACCGCCCTGGCCACGACCGAAGCGCGATGCCGGGAGGAAGGGCTGCGCCTGACGCCGGTCCGGCGCAAGGTTCTGGAACTTCTGCTTCAGGAACATCGGGCGCTTGGGGCTTACGCGATTCTCGATCGGTTGCGCGAAGCTGGGTTCGGGTCGCAACCGCCGGTGGCGTATCGTGCGCTCGATTTTCTGGTCGAACACGGTTTCGTGCACAAGATCGAGCGTTTGAACGCGTTTGTCGCTTGCTCGCATCCCGGCGCGACGCATTCGCCGGCCTTCATGATCTGCAGGCTTTGCAACGCGGTGGCCGAGACCCATTCCGCGCCGGCCAAGGGCGCGCTTGGTGCAGCTGCACGCGCCGCGGGATTCGAGATTGAGCGGACGGTCGTGGAGGCCGAGGGTGTCTGCCCGGCCTGCACGAAACAGGTGCGGAAATGACCCTCGTAACTGTCGAAAACCTCAGCGTACGCTATGGGGAAAACACCGTTCTGAGCCATGTGGACATGACAATCGAGCCCGGCGAGATCGTCACCATTGTCGGTCCGAACGGTTCGGGCAAGACCAGCCTGTTGCGGGCCATTATCGGAGCGACAAAACCATCTGCCGGGCGGGTATCCCGAAATCCCGGATTGAAGATCGGTTATGTACCCCAGAAACTGCACATCGACCCGACCTTGCCGATCACCGTCGAACGCTTCATGCGTCTGACCCATCGCGTTTCCCGGAGAAGCTGCGTCGAGGCGCTTGAATCGGCTGGCGTGCCGGACTTGCTGAAACGTCAGATGTCGCACCTGTCCGGCGGGCAGTTCCAGCGGGTGTTGCTGGCCCGGGCCTTGATCAATCGACCGGACATCTTGCTGTTGGACGAAGCGACGCAGGGTCTCGACCAGCGTGGCTCGGCAAGCTTCTACCGGCAGATCGAGGCGGTGCGCCGGGATACCGGTTGCGCCGTACTGATGATCAGCCACGAGTTGCACGTGGTCATGAGCGCCTCGGACCGGGTGATCTGCCTCAATGGGCATGTGTGTTGCGAAGGCTCGCCGGCAGTCGTCGCCTCGGCCCCGGAATACCGGGCCTTGTTCGGGACCGGAACGGGTGGCGCGCTTGCCCTCTATCGCCACGACCATGACCATGAACACGACCACGGTGCAGGTTCTCAGGAAGCGGCAGAATGATGCTAGATGATTTCATGACGCGGGCGACGCTCGCAGGTATCGGTGTCGCGGTCGCCGCCGCCCCCCTTGGATGTTTCGTCGTCTGGCGCCGGATGGCCTATTTCGGCGATGCCACCGCCCATGCCGCGATCCTTGGCGTGGCCTTGTCGCTGACCTTTCAGATGTCGATTTTTTCAGGTGCATTGGCCGTCGCGCTTTTGATGGCGTTGACCGTGACGCTGTTGGCTGGCCGCGGATACGCGATGGACACGCTATTGGGCGTTCTGGCGCACTCGGCGCTGGCCTTTGGTCTTGTCGCGGTCTCGTTTCTGTCCGGCGTCCGCATCGATTTGATGGCTTATCTGTTTGGCGACATCCTGGCCGTTTCCCGCTCCGACCTGGCGGTGATCTGGGGTGGTGCCGCCCTTGTCGTTGCACTGATCGCATGGCGCTGGTCGCAACTCCTGACGGCGACATTGAACGAGGAACTGGCCTACGCCAGCGGATTTGACCCCAAACGTGAGCAACTGGTCCTGACGTTGTGCCTTGCGGTTACGGTGGCGGTTGCAATCAAGGTGGTGGGCGTTCTGCTGATCGCCGCCATGTTGATCATACCCGCAGCGACCGCCCGCAGCCTGGCGCGATCGCCCGAAGCGATGGCATTGATCGCCGCGATGATCGGGGCGGTCTCGGCAGTGACGGGATTGCGCGCGGCCTATGTCCTCGACACTCCCGCCGGCCCATCGATCGTGTGCGTGGCCGCAGTCCTGTTTGCGTGCTTTACCGTCATTGGTTGGCAAAACCGACGTGTGAATTGAACGCCCCGAAAGCCGTGCGTGACGCCCGGCTGAGCGATTTGTCTGGGCGATGACCGTCGGCGCGAACTTGCGGCAAAGACGACTGCCATCATTCGTTCTGCCAGCCGAGAGGCGGAGTGGCCGTTAAGGAGGCCGTGCTGACACGTCTGCGACGTGTTTGGATGAGCCGCGCCTTCTGTCCGCGCGTGGCAACACGCGGAGCGGGCAATCCGTCGGTGTCCAGGAATCCGGCGTGGCCAGCCCCATTTCTCAGCAAGTGCAACGTGAGCCGTACATATCAAGCAATGAAACTTTGCGGACATCATTGCGGGAAAAGAGATTACAAAAGGCCCCGTCAGGGGCCCTGTTTCATTGGTCGGAGTGGCAGGATTCGAACCTACGACCCCTGCCTCCCGAAGACAGTGCTCTACCAGGCTGAGCTACACTCCGACCGTGGCGGGTGATCTATACCTGACCGGGTTGCGTTGCAAGGGGGATTCTGCGGCGATTGCCGCGAAAAACGGGGCTTGCCTGCGGCAACGCCTTGATCGACGCTGGGGGGCGGGAAAGGTCGGGTATGGACGGAAACTTTTACTTTCTGATCGGCGGCGTGGGCATGTTTCTGGTGGGCATGGAGATCATGACCAACGCGCTGCGGGACGCGGCCGGCGGCAACCTGCGGGCCATTCTGACCCGGTTCACGACGACACCCCTGCGCGGCGTGCTGACCGGGGCCGCCTCCACGGCCGTCGTGCAGTCGTCGAGCGCGACCACGGTCATGACCGTGGGATTTGTGGGCGCCGGATTGTTGACGATGCCCGAGGCCCTGGGCGTGATCTATGGGGCCAATATCGGCACCACCGCGACGGGATGGCTCGTGTCGATCCTGGGTTTCAAGCTCAAGCTCGGCAATATCGCGATGGTCCTGCTGTTTCCCGCGGCGCTGACCGATCTTCTGGGACGGGGAAGCGTGGCCCGCGCGGGGCGTGTCGTGGCGGGGCTGTGCCTGTTGCTGGTCGGGTTGGATCTGATGCAGGCCGGCATGGGCGACGTGTCCAGCGTGCTGACACCCGACATGCTGCCGTCCGGCGGCGTGCTGGGGCTGTTGGCGCTGGCCGCGATCGGAGCGATCGTCACCATCCTGATGCAATCGTCGAGCGCAGCGATGGCCCTGGCTCTGGTGCTTCTGGCGTCCCAGGCCATCACGCTGACGCAGGCGGCCAGCATGGTCATCGGGATGAACGTCGGGACGACCTTCACGGCCCTGCTTGCCTCGCTGGGCGGGTCGGTCGCGATGCGACAGACGGCGGTGGCCAATCTGATCTTCAACATCGTGACATCAGCGGTGGCCTTTCCGCTGCTGATCGCGTTTCGGGGGCAGCTGGCGGCCATTGCGGGGGTCGCGGACGAGTTGACGGCGCTGCTGGTGTTTCACACCGGGTTCAACCTTGTTGGCACCGCGCTGTTCCTGCCGGTCACGGAGCGTTTTGCGCAGCTGATCGGCAGATGGATGCCGGATCGGGAGCCGGCCCGTCTGATCGATCTGGACCGGCGGCTGCTGAGCGATTCCGGGACCGCGATTCTTGCCGCGCAAACGGCGGTTGCGACGATTGCGGGGCGGGTATTTGCGGCCCTGGGCGCGGGATTGAGGCCGGAGCCGGATCTGCGGCCGCTCGCGGCGCTGGAAACCTGCGTGCGGGTGCTGGGAGAGCTTCGGGAATTCCTTTCGGACATCCGGTTGCCCGAGGGCCGGCCCGATGAAGAGGCGGCCTATTCCGCCTTGTTGCATCAGACGGATCACCTGATGCGGCTGTTGCGGCGGGCGGTCCAGACCGGACATATCGAGACCCTGCTGGATGACCGCTTGTTGCGGAGGCCGGCACTGGCTGCGGGGGCCGCGTTCGCGCAGGCGTCGGAGCTTATCGGAGATCCGCGGACGGCGCGGCGCCTGCGGACCCTGCGCAACATAGTCCGGCATCGCGGCAAGCGTCACCGGCGGGCGATGCTTTTGGGCGAACATGCCGGCCTGTTCTCGCTCGCGGACGTGTTCGCCCATACCGATGCGGAGCGCTGGCTCGAACGGTCTCTGCGCCATGCAGAGCGCATGGTGCATTATCACCAACGTGCCGCCGCGGACCTTCCCGCCGCGGCCTGAAGCGGGTCAGAGACTTTCGTCAAGGGCGGCCAGAATGGCGTCGCCCATTTCGCTGGTCGAGACCGGCTGCACGCCCTCTTCGGCCAGCAGATCGGCGGTGCGGATACCATCGGCCAGAACCTTTTCGACCGCGGCTTCCAGCCGGTCGGCCTCGGCGCCTTGGTCAAAGCTGTAGCGCAGCGCCATGGCAAAGCTCAGGATGCAGGCGATCGGGTTGGCCTTGCCCTGACCGGCAATGTCGGGGGCCGAGCCGTGGACGGGCTCGTACAGCGCCTTGGGGCGGCCATTGGCCATCGGCGCGCCCAGCGAAGCCGAGGGCAGCATGCCCAGCGAGCCGGTCAGCATCGCGGCGCAGTCCGACAGGATGTCGCCGAACAGGTTGTCGGTCAGGATCACGTCGAACTGTTTCGGCGCGCGCACCAGCTGCATGGCGCCGTTGTCCGCATACATGTGGCTCAGCTCGACTTCGGGATAGTCCTGGCCCACGCGGGTCACCACCTCGCGCCACAGGATGCCCGATTCCATCACGTTGGCCTTCTCCATCGAGCACAGCTTCTTGTTGCGGCGCATGGCCAGTTCAAAGGCGGACCGCGCGGCGCGTTCGATCTCGGATTCTGTGTAGCGCTGGGTGTTGATGCCCACACGCTCGTTGCCTTCCTCGAAGATGCCGCGCGGCTCGCCGAAATAGACGCCCGAGGTCAGTTCGCGCACGATCATGATATCCAGACCGGCGACCACGTCCTTTTTCAACGACGAAAAGTCCGCCAGCGCGTCAAAGCACTGGGCCGGGCGCAGGTTGGAATACAGGTCCATCTCCTTGCGCAGGCGCAGCAGGCCGCGCTCGGGCTTCACGCTGAAATCCAGATCGTCGTATTTCGGGCCGCCCACGGCGCCCAGCAGGACCGCGTCCACCTCTTGCGCCTTGGCCATGGTCTCGTCCGACAGCGGTTTGCCGTGAACGTCATAGGCCGCACCGCCCACCAGATCCTCGCTCACGTCAAATTGAAGGCCGCGATTGGTGCCGAACCAGTCGATGATTTTGCGCACTTCGGCCATGACTTCCGGGCCGATTCCGTCTCCGGGCAGGATGAGGAGCGAAGGGTTGGGCATGAACGGTCTCCTTGCGTTTCGTTGCCATCGCCCTAGCGTGTGCGCCGCAACGGGTCAATGAGACGATCCGGTCGAAACAGAGGAAGACACATGCTGATACCTGCAAAGCCCGTTCCTGCGCTGAAACTAGAAACGCTGGGGCAGGGGACTTTCGATCTGGACAGGGACCACGGCAAGAATGGCACGCTGGTGATCCAGTATCGCGGGCTGCATTGCCCGATCTGCATCCGCCAGATGAGCGAGGTCGAAGCGGCGCTGGACGAATTTTCGGATCTGGGCGTGGAGGTGATCATGATGAGCACGGACAACGCGGAACGGGCAGCGCAGACCGTGGACAAGGCCGGCACGTCACGCCTGCGCGTGGGCCACAGCCTGCCGTTGGCGG
>NZ_JBXWRY010000055.1:0-24593 GCF_059613135.1 Ruegeria sp. BHSB196 | reverse complement strand
GACATGTCCGAGTTCATGGAGAAGCACTCGGTCGCCCGCCTGATCGGCGCGCCGCCGGGCTATGTCGGCTATGACGAGGGCGGGGTGCTGACCGAGGCCGTGCGCCGCCGCCCCTATCAGGTGGTGCTGTTCGACGAGGTCGAAAAGGCGCATCCGGACGTGTTCAACGTGCTGCTGCAGGTGCTCGACGACGGGATGCTGACCGACGGGCAGGGCCACACGGTGGACTTCAAGCAGACGCTCATCGTGCTGACCTCGAACCTCGGCTCGCAGGCGCTCAGCCAGCTGCCCGAGAACGCCGACAGCAGCCAGGCGCGGCGCGACGTGATGGATGCGGTGCGGGCGCATTTCCGCCCCGAGTTCCTGAACCGCCTGGACGAGACGATCATCTTCGACCGGCTCAAGCGGGACGACATGGACGGCATCGTCGACATCCAGCTGGCCCGCCTGCAAAAGCGCCTGGCCGCCCGCAAGATCGATCTGGCGCTCGACGACAGCGCCCGCGAATGGCTGGCCAACGAAGGCTACGACCCGGTGTTCGGCGCCCGCCCGCTCAAGCGGGTGATCCAGCGCGCCCTGCAGAACCCGCTGGCCGAGGCGCTGCTGGCCGGCGAGATCAAGGACGGCGAGACCGTTCCCGTCACCGCCGGGTCCGACGGCCTGATCATCGGCGACCGCCTGGGCACCTCGGACCGGCCCAGACCGGACGACGCGGTCGTGCACTGACCGCCCCGCCCCCGCAGAAAAAGGCCCGCCGGCGACGGCGGGCCTTTGATTTTTGGCGGGGGTTCGGTTGCGCGACGGGATCAGGGGCTGTTTTGTGGGGCGAAATGGTCTTTCTTCACACGGTACGCGGTGTATTGGCTCCAACCTCAAAATGTCATTTCGATTATAGTCGCGCGATCACGGGGATGTTCTGCAGTACTGCTGCAATTCCGCATGTCTGTATTCTCACCCCTTACGAAGCCGACGTCTCGCAATTGTGCGGCATTTAGTTCGCGCAGCGCTTCATTCTGTTTCCGGTGTTCCGCGCGTTCGGCGCGACGGGCGTGGAAGCTTCGCCAAAAGTTGCTTGCCCAGAACAGAAAACTGCGGGTCGATGCGGATGAAATTGGGAAGCCGGTCATCAGCCTACGCCCTCCAGTTTTACTAGGAAAAGCATGGCACCCCTAGCCGCGCCAGGCCAGTTCAGTACGATTGAAGCCGTGGTACAATTTCTGAACTGGATCGGAACTCGACGCAGAATGTAGGCTGAAGGTGAGAGAGGACTGCGACAATGCCCAGTAAATCTTATGGATTAATCTGTCCCGTCTCGAAGGCCTGCGAAATTCTGACGCCTCGCTGGACGATCCCGATTTTGACCGAAATGGTTTATGGCGGTTACACCAAGTTCAGCGATATCAAGCGCGTGCTTGGCAACATATCTCCAGCCATTTTGTCCAAGCGACTATCCGAGATGGAGCGGATCGGTCTGGTTGAGAGGGTCGAAGACAAAGCCAAGGGAGCCGTCGATTACCTGCCCACCGACAAAGCGAAAGCACTCAATCCGATTTTGGATGCTCTCGCCGAGTGGGCTCAGCGACATATCGAGGCGGAACTGGCTGTATGCAGCTATGACCTTTCACTGCTCATGTGGCGTTTGCGCGGTGCCATCGTCGTCGATGAGCTTCCCCAACGGCGAGTCGTGGTACGCATGAACTTCACAGACGAAGAGGGGCCATTTCCGGTGCACTGGCTTGTCTATGAGCCGCGAATCAGGATCGTCGAGGCTTGTGTCGATGTGCCATCCTTCGACGTAGATCTGTATATCGAGACGACCAAGTTGTCTTTTGGTGCCGTACTCTACGGCAGATCCAGCTTTTCGCGCGAGGTCTCCGAAGGGCGGGTGTTCATTTCAGGCGACAAGGTGTTGGAACGAACGATCGAGCTATGGATGCCAAAGTCGATCCTGGCTTCTGTTGAAGGAACACTGCAATTGGCGGCGGCAGAGTAACGACCCTACTTCGGTCGTCTGCTTTGGGCTCAAAGCGACAGTTGGTCCCGCGCGTACTTTGACCCGGCCCTTCGTTTCAGTTGCCGTCATCAATATCGATCCCCGTTAAGTCCTGCTCTCCTCAAAACTGTTACCAGGCCTTTTCATGATGGGACCAAAATGGCCGAAGCCGCCCGACACGTCCCGCACCCGCCCCTGCAACCCGGCAAAACCGACACGGTGGCGCGCGCCGCGCGCTTTGACTAGGCTGGCCGGGCGAGGGCAGGAAAGGGTAGCCGGATCATGTGTTTCTCAGCCGAGGCCAGCTTTGCCGCCGGGGCGGTCCTGATCGCCTGCGGCCCGGCTGCGGTGCGGACCGCGCACAGGTCGGACCCGCGCTTTCTCGGCTTTGCCTGCCTGCCCGTCTTCTTCGGCGTCCAGCAGCTGTCCGAGGGCGTTGTGTGGCTGGCGCTGGACAGCGGGGCAGGGCCGTTCGCGCTGCCGCCCGAGCTGGTGTTCCTGTTCTTCGCCTACTGGTTCTGGCCGGTCTGGGTGCCGGCCTCGGCCGCGCTGGTCGAAGATCACCGATTCCGAATGCGGGTGTTTTCCGGGCTGGCGGTCGCCGGTCTGATCCTGGGCGCGGTCCTGTATCTGCCGGTCCTGTTCGATCCCGACCTGCTCGACCTGCGCCGGGTGCATCATTCGATCCAGTACGAGAACACCGAATATTTCGCCACCGACGCCGCCAAGCGCGCGGTGCGTCTCGTCTATGCCGCCGTGATCATCGTGCCCCTCGTGACCTCCAGCCACCGGCAGATCCGCATCTTCGGCTACCTGATCGCGGTCTCCGTGGTGATCGGCTTTGTGTTCGCATCCTACGCCTTCACTTCGGTGTGGTGCTTCCTGGCCGCGCTGGTCTCGGCCTATGTCCTGATCGCCCTCCGGTCGATCCGCGGCGCGGCGACGCAAGTGCCCGACCGGACCCGGACGGGCTGAGATCAGCCGCTGGTGGTGCGCTCGTCGCAGGTCTTCTTCGCCTGGCCGACCGACAGCGAATTGCCGATGATGTTGACATCGTTGGTCAGGCTGTTGACCTCGCCGGCCTCGGGCGGCCGGGTGAACCCGAACGTCACCGCGCGTTCGCCCGCCACCGCGGTGCTGGGCGCCGGACCCTTCCAGACATAGAGCCGCTGCGTGACCGGCTTGGACATCTGCGTGAGGGCATAGTCACCGGCACCGCACCAGTAGATCGAGTTCTCCGAGAAATCCGCGATCACCTCGATCAGCCCGTTGGACAGAGGATAGGCTTTCGACCGGCTCTCGTTGCCCGCCAGCGCGGGCGCGGCCGTCAGACCCGCGGTCAGCGCGGCGGCGGTTGCGATGGAGTTGCGGAACGGCATCGTGTCCTCCTCTCTGGCAGCTGTCCGTTATACGCGCCGCCGACCCATCCGGATCACCCGGCGGCCCGCGACGCGGGCGCGGAACCGGGCGCGCGGAGGTGTACAAAACGGACGATCACCGTCCCGATCCCGGTACGAACCGGAAGAAACCCGCCCTGCGGCTAGTCCCCGATCGCCTCGCGCACGATGCCGTCCAGCAGCGTCTGAACCTCCTGCATCGGGCCATCGGGATACTGCTGATACCCCACGATCACCTCGCCCGGCCTGTCCGCCATCTCGGCCACGAAGATCCCATAGGGGCAGAACGCGATGTTCATCGGGTCCGCCTCCATCACCCGGCGCGAGACGGTGGCCGAGCAGAAGGTATAGACATTCGCCTTTGCAAACAAGGGCTTGTCCGATCCCACATCCGCCCGGGTACGTTCCAGCATGTCGCCGACATAGCTCACGTGATCGATGACCAGCCCCTGGCCCACGATCGCGCTTTCGACGGCGAAACTCACGTCGTCGAAACTGTCCGAACTCGTGTAGCTCACCATATCCTGTGGCTGGGCCGCCGTCGCCATCAACATGAGGCCCGCAGTCGCTATCAGCTTTTTCACTTCCCTTCTCCCTTTGTGATCCGCCATGGCTTGCCAGATGCCATTCCGGCCTTCAGTCTGGATGAAGTTTTCGGGGCGTTCCTTGTCCCATATCAACATATCGGAGTTTTCGCATGGGTTTTGCGGTGAATGCAATCGAGGCGATGACCTTTGTGTTTGTCACCGTGATCGGCCTGTTTGTCCTGGCCGTGATCGTCCTGTTCTTCATGGATCGCCTGCAGACCAAGGACGCGATCCGCAGGAATTACCCGGTCATCGGGAGATTCAGAAGCATTTTCAGTGACTTGGGAGAGTTTTTTCGGCAATATTTCTTTGCCATGGACCGCGAGGAGCTGCCCTTCAACCGGGCCCAGCGCGACTGGGTCGGGCATGCAGCCGAAGGTCAGGGCAACACCGTCGCCTTCGGTTCGACCCGCAATCTCGGGATACCCGGCACGCCGATCTTCATCAACGCGCCGTTTCCCACGCTCGACGATCTTGCGGCCGAGACCCAACCCTTGCTGATCGGCCCGAACGCGCGCCAGCCCTACCTCGCGCCATCCTTCTTCAACATTTCGGGCATGAGTTTCGGCGCCCTGTCCAGACCCGCCGTCCAGGCCCTGAGCCGCGGCGCCAAGGAGGCGGGCATCTGGCTGAACACCGGCGAGGGCGGGCTGAGTCCCTATCACCTCGAAGGCGGTTGCGACATCGTGTTTCAGATCGGAACGGCAAAGTACGGTGTGCGGGACGAGCACGGAAATCTGAACGAAAACAAGTTGTTGGAGATCTCTGCGCATGATTGCGTCCGCATGATCGAGATCAAGCTGGCGCAGGGGGCAAAGCCGGGCAAGGGCGGCATCCTGCCGGGCGCCAAGGTCACGCCGGAGATCGCCGCCATCCGCGGCATCAAGCCCGGTCAGGACAGCATCTCGCCCAACCGGCACCGCGAGGTGGACAGCTTCGACGACCTGCTGGACATGATCCGGCGCGTGCGCGACCTGACCGGCAAACCCGTCGGCATCAAGACCGTGGTCGGGTCCGAGGACGTCACGCGGGAAATGTTTCAGGCCATCCAGGCCCGCGGACCGGACCATGCCCCCGACTTCATCACCATCGACGGCGGCGAAGGCGGGACCGGCGCCGCGCCCATGCCGTTGATCGATCTCGTCGGCATGTCGGTGCGCGAGGCCCTGCCGCTGGTGGCCAACCTGCGCGACGAATACGGGTTGAAGGACAGGATCCGCCTGATCGCCAGCGGCAAGCTCATCAATCCGGGCGATGTGGCCTGGGCGCTGGCGGCCGGCGCGGATTTCATCAATTCCGCCCGCGGCTTCCTGTTCTCGCTGGGCTGCATCCAGGCGATGAAATGCAACCGCAACACCTGTCCGACCGGCGTCACCACCCATAACCCGCGGTTCCAGAAAGGGCTGGTCGTGGAAGAGAAGTACAAGCGCGTCGCCCGCTACGCGCGCGAGATCGTCCACGAGGTCGAGATCATCGCGCATTCGGTCGGGGTGTCCGAACCGCGCCAGATGCGCCGCCGTCATGTCCGGATCATGCAGGCGGACGGACAATCGGTGCCGATGAACGAGATCTTTCCAAGTTACAATCCCGTCGCATGAATGTGAGTCGAGTTGGTTTGGCCCCGGCTCGGTTCCCGGCTAGATCGGAGCCGGAGTATTTGGATCGGAGACATACATGGCCCACCGCTGGCAGAATGACCTGAGCCACGCCGACGTGACCCCCGAGGCGCTGTTTCTCAATCGCCGGAAATTCATTGCCGGTACGGCCGGTCTGGGCCTGGCGGCAGCCGTGGCGCCGATGGCCTCGGCAGAGACGCTTGAACCCAACACGTGGGAAGAGATCACCAGCTACAACAACTTCTACGAGTTCGGCACCCGCAAGGACGACCCGGCCAAATATGCGGGCGCCATGACCACCGAGCCGTGGTCCGTCAAGATCGACGGGCTGGTGGAACGTCCGGGAGAGTACGATTTCAAGGACATCATGTCCGAGATGACGGTCGAGGAGCGGATCTATCGCTTTCGTTGCGTCGAAGCCTGGTCGATGGTGGTGCCCTGGAACGGGTTCGAACTGGCCGATCTGCTGAACATGGCCGGGGTCCGGGAAGGCGCGAAATACGTGGCCTTCGAAACGCTCCTGCGTCCCGAGGAGATGCCGGGAACCCGGTATCGCGTGCTGGACTGGCCCTATCGCGAAGGGCTGCGGCTGGACGAGGCGATGCACCCGCTCACCCTGGTGGCAACCGGCATCTACGGCAAACCGATGCCCAACCAGAACGGCGCGCCGCTGCGGCTGGTCGTGCCCTGGAAATACGGTTTCAAGTCGATCAAGTCGATCGTGCGGATCACCCTGACCGAGACCGAGCCGCCGACAAGCTGGAACATGGCGATTCCGCATGAATACGGGTTCTACAGCAACGTCAATCCGAACGTGGATCACCCGCGCTGGAGCCAGGCCACGGAACGCCGCATCGGCGGCGGGTTGTTCAGCAAGCGCGTTCCGACCCTCATGTTCAACGGCTATGAGGACGAGGTTGCGGGCCTTTACGAGGGCATGGATCTGAAGAAGTATTACTGACGTGATGGATCGGCTGAACACGGCCCTGCGCCGCATCCCGGTGTGGCTGATATATCTGGGAGGCATCCTGCCGGTTCCGTGGTTGTTCTATCTCGGGGCCACCGGCGGGCTGGGGGTCGAGCCGATCGAGGCGCTCGAACATGAACTGGGCGAGACGGCGTTGCAGTTGCTGATCCTGAGCCTCGCGATCACCCCGCTGCGTCGGCATATCGGGCTGAACCTAATCCGGTTCCGCCGCGCCATCGGCCTTTTGGCCTTTTTCTATGTATGCTGTCACCTGCTCGTCTGGCTGGTGCTGGATGTGCAGATCCCCTCCGAGATCTGGGCCGATATACTCAAGCGGCCCTACATCACGGTCGGCATGGCCGCGTTTGCGCTGCTGGTGCCGCTGGCGGTGACGTCCAACAACCGCTCGGTGCGCCGGCTGGGGCCGGCCTGGCGGCTGCTGCACCGCCTGGTTTACCCGGCCGCGCTGCTGGGGGCCTTGCACTATGTCATGCTGGCCAAGGGGTTCCAGATCGAGCCGCTGATCTACCTGGGCATCGTCGTGGCCTTGCTGCTGCTGCGCCTGCCGGGCACGCGCCGGGCGATGGCCTGAAACCACGGTTTTGTGCCGGCGATGCAGGCTTTGGGAGGCTTGCGACCGGCAGTGCGGACGAGTTCCCGCATCGGTTGTGGCGGCGCCGACCATATTCCACCTTCTCCTGCAACCCGATGAAACAAAAGGGTTTGCGCATCTCGCGGGCGTGACGCGCCTTGGCAGGCTGCCGCGTTGCGGCGGAATTTTTCGATGAAGTTTCCGCGTTCGTCATCCAATTGTTAACTTCCGAAATTAGGCGACTCGTTGTCTCAGTCCAACGAGGTTCCAATGAAACTCCGCACATCTTTCCTGTCCTTCACCGCGCTGACCGCCTTGGCGGTGCCCGCCCTGGCGGATTGCCCGGCCGCGACCGTCGCCGATCCGATGGGCCTGGCGCCCGCGTTCCCGCAGCAACTGGAACTGGCCGAATTGCAGGAGGCGGCATCGTGCACGCTTGCCTTCAAGGAAAACCCGGCCATCGCCGATCTGAACGCGCAGATCCTGGGCAACGCCGAACTGCCCCCGGTCGCCGAGCGTCTTCCGGCGGAACCTCTGGTGGTGATGCCCTATGAGAGCATCGGCCGGTATGGCGGCGCGATCACCGGGCTGTCCAAGGGTACGGAATCCGGCACGTCGGATCTTCTGTCGATCCGGCACGTGAACTTCGTGCGCTATGCGGATGACCTGCAGACGGTCGTGCCGAACGTGGCCAAGGGCTGGTCGTGGAACGACGACTATACCGAACTGACCATCACGCTGCGCGAGGGTCACAGGTGGTCCGACGGCGCACCTTTCACCGCCGAAGACGTGGCGTTCTGGATGAACGACATCATCTACAACCCGGATGTCTACGAAAAGACGCCGGACCGCTGGCTGTTCGCCGGGCAACAGGCGCAGGTCGAGGCTGTTGACCCGGTCACAGTGAAGTTCACGTTCCCGGTCCCCACCCCCGGCATCCTGAACCGGTTCGCCGTGGACTACGGCCAGCCGTTCCAGCCCAAGCACTTCCTGGGCCAGTTCATGCCCAAATACAACGAAGAGGCCGAGGAACTGGCCAAGGGTCACGGTTTCGAAACCGCGGCCGCAGCCGTCGATTTCTACTATGGCGGATCGGACTGGAAGGACGTGCCGAGCCCGCTGCTGAAAGATCCGGCCAAGGCGGAAAAGATCGGCCGCGCGGTCGTGCCGACGCTGGAAAGCCACATCGTGGTCGAGGAGACCTCGGAAGGCCGCAGAATGGTGGCCAACCCGTATTTCCACCAGGTCGATACCGCCGGCAATCAGCTGCCCTATATCAACGAGATCGTCGAGACTTATGTGGGCGACAAGGAAGTCCAGAACCTCAAGATCATGAACGGCGAGGTCGTCTGGAAACAGCAGGCGGTGTTCCTGGAAGACTTCCCGCTGCTCAAGGAGAACGAGAGCAAGGGCGGATACACCATCGAGTTCGCACCGACCTTTGGCGAAAACGTCTTCTATTCCTTCAACCGCACCCACCAGGATCCGGTTCTGGCCGAGATCTTCAGCGACATCCGTTTCAACCGGGCCATGTCGCTGGCGATGAACCGCGACGAGATCAACGAGATCGTCTATCTGGGGCAGGGCAAGCCGATGCAGGGTGTGCCTGCCGAACCCAAGACCGTGTCCTTCGTGTCGGAAGAGGTTCTGAACCGCGACATCGACTATGATCCCGAAGCCGCAAAGGCGCTGCTGGCGGAAATGGGCCTCGAGGACAGCGACGGCGACGGCACGCTGGAGCGTCCGGACGGCAAGCCGCTGGTGGTGCGTCTGGTCTATTCCTCGCAAGGCGCGCCGGTGAAGATGCAGGAACTGGTCCGCGATTACTGGTCGGCCGTGGGTGTACGTGTCGATCTCAAGGAGGTCACGTCGGATGAGTACCGCGCCGCGGGCAACAACAACGACCTTGATCTGACGGTCTGGAAGTATGACGGCAATGCCGGCCCGACGATCAGCCAGGATGTCACCGCCTTCGTGCCGCCCTTTGGCGACTACTTCAACCCGGGCACCGGTTTTGGCTGGGCCGCGTGGAAGACCAGCGGCGGCTCCGAGGGGACCGAACCGCCGGAAGACATCAAGAGGCTCTGGGATCTGGGCGAAAAGTTCATCCAGGTCGAAATGGGATCCGACGAAAGCAACAAGATCGGCGCCGAGATCGTGCAGATCCACACCGACAACATGCTCAAGATCGGCACCGTCGGTGACATCGTCGCGCCGTTCCTCTATCGCAACGACCTGCAGAACGTGAAACCGATCAAGTCGAAGACCTACGACTTCTACTGGACCTACCCCTACCGCCCGACCCAGTGGTGGCTGGAACAGTAACCGGGCCAATGGCCTGAGGAACGTGCCGGGGCGCAGCGTATCCGCGCCCCGGCACAGGCCCGTTGGGGCCGAATCCTGGGGGACACGATCTTGCTGAGATTCACGCTTGAACGTTTCGTCGGCATGGTCATCACGATGCTGCTTGTGTCGGTGATGGTCTTTCTCATCATGGAGCTGCCGCCCGGCGACTATGCCGACCGCTATGCCTTTCGCAAGTACTCGGGTACCGGAGTCAATGTCACCGAGGCCGACATCGAAGCGATCCGTCGCGATCTCGGTTTGGACAAGCCATTGATCTGGAGATATTTCGACTGGATCGGCGGCATCGTCCTGCGCGGCGACTTCGGCCAGGCTTTCGCCTTTGAAACCTCGGTGGTCAAGGTGATCGGCGACAAGGTATGGCTGACCGCGGGTATCCTGTTCGCGACGCTGCTGCTGACCTACATCGTGTCGATCCCGGTGGGCATCTACGCCGCCGTTCACCGGGGGTCGGCGGTGGATTACGGCCTGACCGTGTTTTCGTACCTTGGTCTGGCGCTGCCCAACTTTCTGCTTGCGCTGGTGATGCTCTATTTCGCCAACCGCTGGTTCGGGGCCGATATCGGCGGCTTGTTTTCCGCCCAGTACCGGGATGCGCCCTGGTCGATGGCCAAGGTGTGGGATCTGATCAAGCACCTGTGGCTGCCCGCGGTTGTGCTGGCCTGGTCGGCGGTGGCCTATCAGATCCAGACCGTGCGGGCGACCATGTCGGACGAGTTGAACAAGCTGAGCGTCACGGCCGCACGCGCCAGGGGCGTGCCGGAAACCAAGCTGCTGATCAAGTATCCCGCCCGGCTGGCGATCAACCCGGTGGTTTCCACCATCGGTTTCGATGTCAACCGCATCTTTTCCGAGTTGCCGATCGTGGCGGTCGTCCTGGGGCTTACGGAGCTGGGGGAGTTGCTGCTCAAGGCCTATCTCGATCTCGACATGAACGTGGCGGGGGCGATTCTGCTGCTTTTGACCTTTGCCATCGTGTTCATGAACTTCATCTCCGACCTGCTGCTGGCGTGGCTCGATCCGCGCATCAAACTGGGGGCCTGACCGATGACCGATGCCAGCAACCAATACGACGGGCTGTCCCCGGCCGAGGCAAGGGCCGCCGAGAAGGAACGTCAGCGCCAGCTCAAGTACTATTCCGCGTCGCAATGGACCCTGATCTGGTGGCGCTTCCGCCGACATCGCGCCGCGATGGTGGCTGCCGCGCTGCTGGGCCTGATGGCGCTGGCCGGCATCTTTGCCGAATTCGTCGCGCCCTATGGTCCGGTAACCCGCGACAACGCCTATATCGAAGGCGCCCCGCAGATTCCGCGGTTCTGCGACGAAAAAGGGTGCTCGGCCGTTCCGTTCATTCACGGCACCAAGACCGAGCGCGACCCGGTGACGTTGCGCGCCATCTCGGTGCCCGATCCCGAGGTGCGGCACTATCTCAAGTTCTTCGTCAAGGGCGAAGAGGTCAAGCTGCTGGGCTTCATCCCCATCGACCGGCACCTTGTGGGTCTGGACCCGGAGGCCGGCCAGATGATTCATTTCTGGGGCACCGACGATCTGGGCCGTGACGTGTTCAGCCGGACGATCTATGCCACCCGCACCTCGCTGTCGATCGGCGTACTGGGGGTTCTGATCTCGTTCGTTCTGGCACTCGTCATCGGCGGAGTCGCCGGCTATTTCAGCGGCATGATCGACAACGTGATCCAGCGTGTGACCGAGGTCATCCGGGTCGTTCCGATCATCCCGCTCTACATGGGTCTGGCGGCCGCCATGCCCAAGGAATGGTCAACCACCCAGGTCTATTTCGCCATGACGCTGATCCTGGGTCTGTTCGGCTGGCCGACACTGGCGCGGCGCATCCGGTCGCAGCTCTTGTCGATCCGCAACGAGGATTACGTGGTCGCCGCCCGTCTCGCGGGAGCCCGGCCCGGACGGATCATCGGCCAGCACATGCTGCCCAGTTTCACCAGTTTCATCATCGTCGATCTGGTGATTTCCTTCCCCTACATGATCCTGTCGGAAACGGCGCTGTCCTTCGTCGGCCTCGGACTACGGCCGCCCTCGGTGTCCTGGGGCGTGCTGTTGCAGCAGGCGCAATCGGTTCGGGCCATCGAGCAGACGCCGTGGCTGTTCATTCCCGCCGCCTTCGTGGTGGTAGCGGTGCTGGCCTTCACCGTCATCGGGGACGGATTGCGCGACGCGGCCGATCCCTATTCGGAGGCGCGCTGAGATGCCCAGAATGCTGAATGTCGAAAACCTGTCGATTTCGTTCCGGACCGACGAAGGCGTCATAACTCCGGTGCAGGGCGTGAACTTTTCCGTCGATGCCGGCAAGACGCTGGGCCTGGTGGGCGAATCCGGGTCGGGCAAGTCGATCTCGACCAAGGCGCTGATGCAATTGTTGCCGGGTACGGCCTCGCTCGGCAACGCTACCCGGATGACCTATGTCGACAAGAACGGCAGGGAGATTGCCCTGGGCCGTCTCAGGCACGGCAGCAAGGAGTTGCGCCGCATCCGTGGCGGCGAGATCGGCATGATCTTTCAAGAGCCGATGGCCAGCTTCTCGCCGGTTTACACGATCGGCAACCAGATGATGGAAGCCATCATGCTGCATCGCGGGATGAAAAGGCGGGAGGCCCGGGATTTCGCGGTCGAGATGCTCGACAAGGTCGGCATCTCGAACGCGGCTGCGCGGGTGGATCAATACCCGCATGAGCTGTCGGGCGGCATGCGCCAGCGCGCGATGATCGCGCTGACGCTGTCGGCCGGTCCCGCGCTGCTAATCGCGGACGAGCCCACGACCGCGCTGGACGTGACCATTCAGGCGCAGGTGCTCGATCTCATGCGCGATCTTCAGCGCGAACTGGGCATGGGCATGATCTTCATCACCCACGATCTGGGCGTGATCGCGCAGATCGCCGACGAAGTGGCGGTCATGTATCTGGGCACGATTGTCGAGCGCGGGCCGGCCCGCGACGTGATCCGCAATCCGCAGCATCCCTATACGCAAGGGTTGCTGGACGCGATCCCGAGCCTGGATCACCTGCACGACCGGCTGAGGCCCGTGCCGGGAGACATTCCCAGCCCGACGGCGCGACCTGCCGGCTGCCCGTTCCACACACGCTGTACGCAGGCCATCGCAGGCACCTGCGACGCCCAGGAGCCTGTGGAGACATCGCCCTTGCCCGGCCGCGCCGTGCGCTGCTGGCTGCACAACGACAAGAACCGGAGCGCGGCATGAGCCTGGATACCGCAAGGACGCCGAAGGACGACACGCTGATCGAGGTCCGAAACCTTTCGGTGCATTTTCCGATCAAGACCAAGAAGCTGTTTCGCACCGAGGTCCGGATGCTGCGGGCCGTGGATGACGTGAGCTTCACCATCAAGCGCGGCGAGACGGTGGGGCTGGTCGGTGAATCCGGATCCGGCAAGACCACCGTCGGACGCGCCATATTGCGGGCCATCGATCCGACCGAGGGCGAGGTGATCTTCCACCGCAAGAAAAAGGGCGATATCGACATCGCCCACGCCTCGGAGGCCGAGCTGCGCAAGATGCGCACCAAGATGAACATGGCCTTCAGCGAGGGCGGGGGTGGCGTCAAGGTGCACAGCCTCGTGGGCGACGTGCTGCGTGCGTTCCGGCCGGAAATGAGCCTCGTGTTTCAGGATCCCTATTCGTCGCTCAACCCGCGCATGACGGTGCGCGACATCATTGCCGAACCGCTGGTGGCCTCGGGCAAGATGAAGGACCGCGACAAGATCGATGCGCGCGTGCGCGAGATCGCGGCGCGCTGCAAGCTGAACCTTGAGCATTTGCGGCGGTTTCCGCATGCCTTTTCGGGCGGGCAGAGGCAGCGCATCTGCATCGCGCGGGCGCTGGTGTCGAAACCGAAATTCGTGGTCTGCGACGAAAGCGTTTCGGCGCTGGATGTCTCGATCCAGGCAGAGATCGTCAATTTGCTCAAGGATATACAGGACGAGATGGGCGTCTCATTCCTGTTCATCGCGCATGATCTGAGCGTTGTGGCGCAAATCTCGCATCGGGTCGCGGTGTTGTATGTGGGCAAGTTCGTCGAATACGCCCCGACCGAGAAACTGTTCTTCTCCCCCAGACACCCCTATACCCACGCGTTGCTCAGCGCGGTTCCCGTTGCCGATCCCGATGCGGCGTTCGATCCGATCCGGTTGGAAGGCGAGATCCCGAATCCGCTGGCCGCGCCGCCGGGGTGCCGGTTCCACACCCGCTGTCCGTTCGCCAGAGCGCGATGCAGCGCCGAGCAGCCCGAGTGGCGGGAGATCGCACCGGATCATTTCGTGGCCTGCCACTTTGCCGAAGAGTTCGACTTTTCCCGTCAGGTCACGCCACCGCCTCGGTGAACGGTTTGGAAACATATTGCTGCGGGTCGTGCCGTTTGGCTGCGTATGGCTCCCCCAGGATGCTGACGGTGCAGGCGTCTCCCAGGTTCAACGTTCCGCGACGGACGAAACCCAGCGCAAGCGTCTTGCCGGTTCGAAACCCGCGGCTTGCCGACGTGACGTATCCGACGGGTGCTCCGTCGATCATGATCGGTTCGGAGGCCAACGGGTCCGGGCAAGGCTGCGTGACCTCCAGACCCACCCATTCCCATTCGGCCGACCGCTGCGCCTGCGCCAGCACCGCATCGCGGCCGATGAAATCCGCTTTCCTGAGATTGGCGAACCCCTGCAACCCCGCGTCGAACAGCGTGTATTCGGTGCCGAAATCCGCACCCCAGGCGTGATACCCCTTTTCGATCCGCATGGCGTTGAGGGCGTATGAGCCGAACCGGCCGATGCCGTGCCGGCGGCCCTGGTCCGTGATGGCGTCGTGCAGGGCCACCAGGTTTTCGCTGGCGACGTGCAGTTCCCACCCCGGTTCGCCCACGTAGGACACGCGCATCGCCGTCACGTCGATGCCGGCGATGCGCAGCCGGGCAACCGACAGCCAGCGCGAGGCAACGCCTGTCAGGTCCGTGTCCGTCAGCGGGGCAAGAATATCGCGGGATTTCGGCCCCATCAGCATCAGCGCGCCATCATGCTCGTACCCGCGTGACAGGGAGACACCGGACCGGGGCAGGTGGCTTTGCAGCCAGTCATGATCGCGCAGATCGGCCAGCGTCGGCCCGCACAGCAGGAACCGATCCTCGGACAGGCGCGCGATCGTGGCCTCGGACCAGATGCGGCCCGTCGGGGTCAGCATGTAGGACAGCTTGACGCCCCCGGGTCGGGGCATCGCGCCGTAGAAGACCCGGTTCAGAAAAGCTTCGGCTTCGGGCCCTTCCACCGTATATTTGGTGAACCCGCCGTGATCCATCAGCCCGGCGGCGTCGCGCACGGTTTCGCATTCGCCCTGCACGGCCGCATGCCAGGGTTCTTCATGGAAACTCAGGTGCCCGGTTTCCCGCGCCGTTTCGGTTTGGAACCAGAAGGCGCGCTCCCATCCTGCGATCTGGCCCATCACCGCACCGTTGGCGCAAAGCGTGTCGTAAAGCGGCGTGCGCTGCACCGGGCGGCCCGACTGCATGTTCCGGTGCGGGTAGGGGATGGCGTATTGCAGGTCGTAATGCTCGGACGCGCGGGCATGGGCGTAATCGGGCGTGGCCCAGTTGCCGAACCGGCGCGGATCCCAGGCGGACAGATCCCATTCGGTTTCGCCCTGGGTGATCCATTCCGCCATCGCCTTGCCGATGGCCGCGGAATGGGTGATGCCGATCTGCACGCCGGTCGCAAGGTAGAAATCGGGCGCCCCGGCCGCCGGCCCGACCAGCGGCAGCGCATCCGGCGCATAGGCGATGGGGCCATTGACGAACCGCTGCGCCCCGGCCTTGCCCAGAAGGGGCACATGCACCATCGTGTCCTCGAGCACGTCCAGAATGTCCTCGACGCTGTCCGGAAACAGCTGATGCGCGAAATCGTCGGGCGGGCCGGTTTCGGGCCAGGCCGGGCGGCCCGCATGGGCATAGGATCCAAGCAGGAAGGCGTTGCGTTCGCGCCGAAGGTAGAACCGAATGTCCGGATCGCGGACCAGCGGAAACAGCTCGGGGTGCCTTTCAAGTTCGGGCAGGGGTTCGGTGACCAGATACTGGTGTTCGAGCGTGACGACGGGGGCATGGACCCCCGCCATTTCCGAGATCTTGCGGCCGTAGAACCCGCCCGCGTTGATCACGATTTCGGCGGTGATGTCGCCCTGCGGGGTCGTTACGCGCCATTCCCCGCCCGGCCGCCGCCGGATCGCGGTGACTGGCGTGAACCGGCGGATTTCGGCCCCGAGATCGCGCGCGCCCTTGGCGAGGGCCTGGGTCAGCTGGCTGGGGTCGATATCGCCCTCGTAGGGGTCCATGATCCCGCCCAGGACCGTGTCATCGGGCGACCAGAAGGGATGCATGGCGTCCATCTCCGACGGGCTGACCCGGTGCAGGTCGAACCCGGCGCTGCGGGCGATCCCTTCGATATGCCCGAAAAGCTCCATGCGCTCGGGGGTATGCGCAGGCCAGAACGCGCCGGTGTGGCGATAGGTGATCGGGCTGTCCACCACGCGCTCCAGATCCCTGTAGAGCGACCAGGCGTAGTTTCCGGCCCGCATCCCCAGCCACGAGGTCGCATAGGTCGGAATGTTGCCCGCGGCGTGCCAGGTCGAACCGCTGGTCAACTCGTCTCGTTCCAACAGGATCGTGTCGCTGATGCCGGCGCGGGCCAGATGGTAGAGGATCGAGCATCCGACCGCCCCTCCGCCGATCACGACGACTTGCGCATGGGTTCTCATGACGGGCTCCTCACAGTCTGATGTCGAACGCGGCGCGGATCGCGGCCTCGCGGTCCGGCGGCAGATGATCGGGCGGTTCGGCGGTCATGCTGGCCACCAGCCGGTCGGCACGGTCGCGGATGTCGGGCGCGCCGGAACTCAGCCAGTCCTGCGCGCTCTGGCGGTTGGCCAGCGCCGGATAGACATATTCGCTTTTCATCCTGGCCAGCGTCTGCGCCTCGCCCAGATAGTGCCCCGGCCCGGTGGCGACGGCTTCGATCAGGTCCAGGTCGATGGCGTCCTCGGCCATGTCCACCCCGCGCACCGAACGCAGGATCGCGCCGCACATGTCGTTGTCGATGACCAGGGCCTGCGGCGAGGCCACCATCAGCGACGCCAGCATGCCGACGCTGAGATTGATCATGTCCGCGCCCGCCTGCGCCGCAAGCGCCACTGTATAGCCCTTTTCGTATCCCGCCTGCGCATCGGGAACCTTGGCGTCGGTCATGCCGGCGGACACGGTCGAGGGCAGGCCCAGATGCAGCAGCAATTGCGCGGCGGCGGCATTGGCCACCGCCGCTTCTCCGCTGCCGCCGGTCATCGCCCCGGTGCGCAGATCGCTGATGAAGGGCATGAAGGCCAGGATCGTGGGGAACCCGGGGCTCAGAACGTCAACGATCATCAGCCCGGCCAGCGCCTCGGCCAGCCCCTGGGCCAGAGCGCCGGCCAGCGTCACCGGGCTGGTCGCGCCTGCCTGCGCGGCGGTGCAGATCTGCAGCGGCATGCCGGCGGCGATGGCCGCGCGCATGATCGCGACCCCTTCGGGCGCGTAGCGCAGGGGTGAAACCGCGTGCACGATCACACCGAAGCAGAACGGGTGCCGCCGGAATCCGCCGGCTCCGCCCAACGCCAGGTCGAACATGCGGGTCGCGGGCGCGACATGATCGGCAGTGTCGAAACTCACGCCGATGGGTTTTGGACAGGACTTGAGGCAGGCAAAGGCCGTGTTCATATCCAGCAACATCGGCGTGCCCATGTCCCGCGCCACCAGGGGGCGCACGCCGTAGTGGATGTTTTCGCACCGTCCCACCAGCGTCATCATCCGTGCGAGATCGCCCAGCCCGGCCGGGCGAAAGCCGCCGGCGTCGTCGGGCACCTCGACGGCGGCGCCCCCGGTTCCGATATGGACGCGGCCGCCGCCGACGGTCAGGCCGTATCCGTCCTGAAAGCCGGGCAGGTTGACCCGGCCCACCGCCCGGCGGATCGCCCTTTCGACCATGGCGCGCGGAAAGCAAAGCCGCCCGTCGTCGCGCATCCTGGCCCCTTGCTCGACGGCGGCGGCGGCGATTTCGGCCGGGCATTCCGCCATGCCGGTGCGATCGAGAATGGACAGGGCCGCCGCGACGATCGCGTCAAGACGATCCGGGCTCAGCGGCCTGAATCCGCCCCCCATCGGCGGCGCGACGGTTGCCGGGGCTTTTTCGGCGGGCAGTTTGCGTGCGCGTCGCGCCATGTCGGAAATCCCGTGCTGACCGGCCAAGAGGACGCGCGATCAAAGGTTCCGCGCTACCCCAAATGCGACAGTTTTGGTGTCGCCTTTGAAACTGGACGAACCGCGATGCGGCGATAGCATGGCCCAGATCGCTTGCCGCAAAAAGAGGTTCTGGATGCACGTGTTCCGCAGCATGATACTGGATGCGCCCATCGAACAGGTCTGGCCGCTGGTTCGATCCTTCGATGGCGTCGCGCGGTGGAACCCCGGCGTTTCGGCGGCGCGGATGGAAAGCGGCTCGGCCACCGAACCCGGCAGCATCCGACATCTGGACATCGCCGACGGGACGGTGTTTCGGGAAACGTTGCTGGCCCTGTCGGATCGCGAGCGGTTCTACACCTACGACATCCTGGAAAGCCCGTTGCCGGTCCGGAACTATGTCTCCACCCATCGCTTCATTCCGATCACGCAGACCGGCCAGACGCTCGGCATCTGGGAAAGCCAATTCGACTGCGATGCGGACCTGGAGGTGGAAATGGACCGGATCGTCGGCGATCAGATCTATGTCGGTGGCATGGGCGGGCTGAATGACACGCTGAAGGAGATGCAGAATGGCTGACACGCTTGCCCCCCGCGCCATCATCGGCGTGATGACGCCTGCCATGAACACCGTCGTGCAGCCCGAACTCGAGTTGCTGCGCCCCGACGGCGTGACCAACCAGATGCAGCGGTTCCGGCTGGGGGGCGACGCGGTCTCGGACGATCTGCTGGACGAAGCGCAAAAGCTGATGGATTGTCATCCTGCCGTCATCGCCGTCGGGCTGACGACCGATGCGGGTCCGGGCGGAGTCAAAATGCTTGCGCATCGCTGCGCCGAAGTCGAGGACGCGGTTGGGGTGCCGGTGGTGAACGCATCGGCGGCCAATCACGCGGCGCTGCGCGAGATCGGCGCCCGCCGCGTGGCGGTTGTCACGCCGTTCGCACCGGAGATCGACCGCAACGTCCGGGAAAACACCGAGGCGGCGGGATTCGAGGTGGTGGCCATCAAGGGTACCTGTGCGCCGTCGCTGCCGGCGATCTGCGAAACGCCGCTGGACGACATTCGGTCCGTGTTCCGCGACGTGGCGGCTGCGGAGGGTGACGCGATCCTTCAGGTCGGCACGGCGCTGCCGGTCGTGGGCATGATCGCGGAGTTGGAAGCCGAATTGCAGAAGCCCATCATCGCCTGCAATGCGGCGGTCTATTGGCAGGCGTTGCAGGCCGCCGGGAACCTGGGGCCGGTGACAGGTTTCGGTAGCCTTTTGAGCGGTCGGGGCCTGTAACGCCGGGCCTCGTCCTCCGACAGCGCGGGCGGGGCATGGGCCTCGACCTTTGCGAACCCGGAACTTTCGCGCGAGTCAGTCGGATACGACCTCGGTCATGGACCGCCAAGGCGCTGCCGTGTTTCCTCGAACAGCGCCTGGTAGGCCGCGCTTGCGGCGCTGCGCGGCGCGGTGGCGAGAACCGGGGCGCGGTGCAGTCCCATGCGCTCCACATCCGTGGCAAAGGGGATCTGGGTTTTCATGAAGCGCTTCTTGTGCGCCTTGGACATCTGTTCGATGGTTTCGCCATGGAGGGATTTCACGCGCTGGACCATGGAGAAGAAGGCATTCAGCTTTTTTGCGGAAAGATCGTGATCCTTGAAGAAACGGATCAGTTGTTCGAACGTGCGCTGTGAAAGCGTGGTCGGGATCACCGGCACGAATACCGCGTCCGCCGACCGGAAGACGTTCTCGGAAAGCGCCGAGATGTTGGGCGGGCAATCCAGCACGATGACATCGTAATCGTGCTTGACCGCCTTGAGCGCCTTTTTCAGCCGCGACCGGCTGTTGCGCATGCGCGACAGGAAGATGTCGAAGTCGCGAAAGCTCAAGTTCGAAGGAAGGATGTCGAGATTGTCATAGTCGCTGCCGCGAATGGCTTTGGTGAATTTTTCCACATCCTCGAAAAACCGCGCCTCGGTCAGCTTCTTCGACGGTTTGACGCGGAAGTAGAAGCTGGACGCGCCTTGAGGGTCGAGATCACACAGCAGGGTCCGGCATCCGGCGGCGGCGAAGGCATAGGCCAGATTGACCGCCGCTGCGGTTTTGCCGACGCCGCCCTTGTTCGAATAGCAGGCGATGATCTTCATGACTTGGTTTCTCCCTCCTTGAAGAGGTGACGGAACGTCCCTTGCGTCTCGGCGCTGTCGAACTTGGCGAAGCTCTCGACAACCCTGGCCCGTTCCTCCAACTGGCGACGGTGCAGCACCGCAATCAACGCGCCGACGCTCTGCGCCACTTCGAGGTTGCGGGCGTCGGGTTTCTTGCCGAGCGAGTCGAGAAAGTCGCGCAACGCAACCTGCTGCACCGAATAGTCGTTGAACAGGCCGAGGTTGTCCTGCAACCGCTTGAGCGGCTTGATCAGGCTTTTGAATTCGGCGGGCGGAAAGACCGGCGCAAAGAACTCCATCAGATAGCGCAGCTTCTTGCAGTGGATTCGCAGGGAATGCACATCGTCGTCGGGTGTGTCGGCGTCGATCGCCCGCGCGATCCTGCATGCCTTGCGATAGCGTTTCCAGATCAGGGCGCTGGCGTAGTCGTGTGCCGGACGATCCGCATTCGGTCCGCGGTCGAGCCTTTTGGGTTTGGCAAAGAGTTTCTCGAGCCGTTCGATTCTCTTCTTGTAGCTCTTGCTTTGCAAATGGCGCGCCAGCTGCGCCTGTTCCCGAACCCGCTCGGACGCGAACCGGTCGAACAGCTCTTCCAGCCCGCCATGCAGGCTCTCGGGCAGCAGGTCGTAGTACCGGTTTCTTTCCAGCAAATAGACATCCAGGTCGCGCAACCGGCCCGTTGGGGCCATGATCTCGGAAAACTCGGCCTTGAGCCGGTCGGTCAATGCCGGGTCATAGACCCCCTTGAACAGGCTCAGAACCGAGCGGATCTTGCGAAAGGCGATCCGGTAGTCGTGCAGGAATTCGGTATCCAGGTCTGCGATGATGCCCGGTTCGTTGGCACGGGCGACCGGGATGAATGCGGAGATGATATCGGTTGCGGCATCGAAAGCCGCCTCTTGCGCCGTGATCGGGATTTCAGGCTTTGCGGTATAGCCTGGCCTGTGACGAAACAGGCGCGCATAAAGATCATCCCTCCCCAGCAAGGCGCCGCCGGCATCGACGATCCAACGGCGCATAGCTTTCGCGGCCTTGTCATAGCCGCGCAGTCTCCGAATCTGGACCAGCACGGCGCCGCCATCGTCGGTGGTCAGGACGTGGACGTGCAGGCGGCAATGGGTCTTGCCTTCGTCATCGACCGCGGCGTGATCGCTGACGTGCATCTTTCCGGACCCTATGGTCAGCAGCGTGCGCAGTTCCGGAAATCCGCCGAGCGCCTGCCTGACCGGGCCATCCGTCAGGTCGGTCAGGAAGTTTCCGGGCCGGGCTGCGGTCTGCGATGGTGCGGGATCGTCGGCGCCGACAAGGGTCAGCCTGTTTCCGGTTTCCAACAGCAACCGCCCGGATTGCTGGATCGACTGATCGAAACAGTCCAGGACGTTGAACGCCTGCGGCTCGCCTGTTTTCTGATGGACGATCTTGAACTTGCCGACCTCTGCCTTGGACAAAGCTTTCGCCGCGGACAGAGGCAGGCAGTAGCACTCCGACTCTTCTGCCATCATCTCGCTTTCTTTCCGGTGTTGCCCAGATATTCCGTGATCAGTGTCTCGACGATCTGCTGCACGCTCGTCTCTTCCTCGATCGCGCGGATTTTCAGAGCTTTCAGCGTTTTGCCGTCGAGCCGCAGCGACGTGTTCTTCTTCTTGTCCCTGTCGGGCTTGAGCGGTGTCTTCTTCGACTTCTTCATCGTGTTTCCCTGCGCGTTGACGTCAAGATGTCATGACGCCAGCACATAATCAACCGTTTGCTGCGGGCGAGGCCGCCCCGCAGGGGCGCGATGCGCCAGGCGGCGAGCCGCGCTCGCGCAAGGCAATCGGCTTGTCATCGAACCGGAATGACGGATCAAGCCGGTCGAGCAGAGTTCGCGGGCATTCAGGCCGGGGTTTTGGCGGCGGGATGCGCGCTCAGCCGCCCGGCGGCCAGAGCCGAGGCGGCAACCATCGCGGCTGCGGTCCCGAGCATCAGCGGAAGTCCTCCGATCTGATAGGTCAGGCCCGACAGAACGGTACCAAGGAGCCGCCCGCCCGCATTCGCCATGTAGTAGAACCCCACATCCATCGTGACCCGCTCGGCTTCGGTGAAGGCGAGGATCAGGAAGGAATGCAGCGAAGAATTCACGGCGAAAACTGCGCCGAACGCCAACAGACCGACGATCAAGGTCACGGTCAGCCAGGGCTGCGGTTCCGGCGACATGACCGCCGCGACCGTCAACAGGGCCGGGACGACGAACAGGATCCAGGCCCAACCGCGCGCCTGGCCGATCAGTTCGGATTCCGGCCGCTGGGCCGCGCGCAGGAGCCGCGGTGCGGCCGCCTGGATGCCGCCGTAGAGGATGATCCAGACCGCCATGAATATCCCGATCATGAAAAAGGCGGCCCGGTTGGCTTCTTCGCTGCCATCCGAGAGCACGGCGTAGAAATAGATCGGGATACCCACGACAAACCAGACATCGCGCGCGCCGAACAGAAAGACCCTCGCTGCCGAAAGCCAGTTGACGTTGGCGGATTTGGAAAACACCTCGGAGAATTTCGCGCCCTTGCGTCCCTTGGGCAGTCCCGGCGGCATGGCGATCAGAACGGCGATGAGTATGACGGCCAGCACCACCGCCATGGCCATCACCGCCCAGGCGAAGCCGAGCGTCGCCAGCAACGCGGCCCCCAACAGAAATCCGACACCCTTGACCGCGTTCTTCGACCCGGTCAGCAGCGCGACCCAGCGAAACAGCCCGCCATCCTCTTGCGGGGCCAGCAGCTTGACTGCGGATTTCGAGGACATCTTGGCGAGATCCTTGGCCACGCCGCTTGCCCCCTGCACGACCATGACATAGGCGACGGACAGTCCGATCGCCCAGTCCGGATCGAGCTGAGCCAAGGCCAGCAAGGCCACGACCTGGAGCCCGAGCCCCATGTACAGCGTCGAAGTTAGGCCAAAGCGCGCCGCGATCCAGCCCGCGGACAGGTTGGTGATCATGCCCGCGATCTCGTAGAGCACGAAGAGATAGGCCAATTGCACCGGGGTGAATCCCAGCGTGTGGAAATGCAGCAGGACCAGCATGCGCAGGGCGCCGTCGGTCAGCATGAACGCCCAATAGGCTGCCGTGACGGCGACATAGGCGGACAGGCCGTCCGGGCGGTCCGGCTGCGCGCTCACAAGGAGCCTCCGACCATCATGGCCACGTCGACGAGGCGATAGGCATAGCCCATCTCGTTGTCATACCACGCATAGACTTTGACCTGCGTTCCGTTGATCACCATCGTCGATGGCGCGTCCACGATGGTGGACCGCGTGTCATTGGTATAATCCGCCGAGACCAGGGGGCGTTCCTCATAGCCCAGGATGCCCGACAACGGGCCTTCGGCCGCGGCCTTGAACAGGGCATTGACCTCTTCGACCGTCGTTGGCCTCTCGACCTCGAACACGCAATCCGTGATCGATGCGTTCAGCAGCGGCACACGCACCGCATGTCCGTTCAGTCGGCCGGCAAGTTCCGGGTAGATCAGGGTGATCGCCGTGGCGCTTCCCGTGGTCGTCGGGATGAGCGAATTCAGCGCCGAGCGCGCACGGCGCAGATCCTTGGCCGGGCGGTCCACGATCGTCTGGGTGTTGGTCACGTCATGGATGGTCGTGATGGACCCGTGCCGGATTCCGATGGCCTCGTGAAGAACCTTGACCACCGGGGCAAGACAATTCGTCGTGCAGGAGGCGGCGGTGACGATCCTGTGCCGGGCCGGGTCGTAGATATCTTCGTTGACGCCAAAGACGATATTGGCGGCGTTGCCGTCCTTGACCGGGGCCGAGACCACCACCTTCTTGACGCCGGCCTCGAAATAGGGGGCAAGCTTGTCTTCGGTCTTGAACACGCCGGTGCAGTCGATGACGACATCGACCCCGTCCAAGGGCAATGCCGAAAGGTCTTTCGTACCGACGAAGGGCAGGCGTGTGCCGTCGATGGTCACGGATTCCGCATCATGCGAGAATCCAGCGTCCCAACGCCCGTGCACGGTGTCGAATTCCAGCAGATGTGCCGCCATTGCAGCGTCGCCCACCGCATCGTTGATCCATGCGAGGTCGGCTCCGCGTTCGAGCAGCGGTTTGAGCGCGAGTTTTCCGACACGGCCCAAACCATTGAGCGCATAGACCGTCATGCCGGCGCTCCGGCTTCGGTTTGGCCGATGTCATCGACGGCCTTTTGCAGCGAGATGCGATCGAGCGAGGCAATCGGCAACGCCGCAAATGCCTTGATCCGGTTGTAGAGCGACCCATAAGCCTGTTGGAAGGCAAGGCTTTTCTCGGCATCCGTGCCCTCGACCTTGACCGGGTCGGGCATGCCCCAATGCGCATTGACGGGTTGCCCTTCCCAGGCCGGACAGTCCTCGTTCGCGGCCTGGTTGCAGACGGTGAATACAAAGTCGAACTCGGGCGCGTCAGGCCCCTGAAACTCTTTGACATTCTTGGATCGCAGAACCGAGATGTCGTGACCTTTCTGCCGGAGAACCTCAAGCGCGAAGGGATTCAACTCGGAATGGGGTCTTGTCCCGGCCGAGTAGACTTCGAACCTGTCCCCGCCTTCCCGGCGGAGGATGGATTCAGCGAAAATCGAGCGGGCGGAATTTCCGGTGCAGATGAAGAGCACCTTGTACGTC
>NZ_JBXWRY010000054.1:0-25759 GCF_059613135.1 Ruegeria sp. BHSB196 | reverse complement strand
CTGCTGGGGCATTCGGTGGCGGCCCTGCGCCACCGCACCAGCCTGACCGCCTATCTGGGTTCGTCCATGTTCTACCGCGACGCGCTGAACGGGCTTTACAGTTTCGGCGGCGTCTATGCGCGGCTGGTGCTGGAATGGGATCTGATCAAGATCGGCGTCTTCGGCATCGTCAGCGTGCTGGCCTCGGCCGTCTTCGCCTGGATCGGCGGCAAGATGGACCGGAAATTCGGCCCCAAGCCGGTCATTCTGGTGACGATCTGGGTGCTGATCCTGGTCTGCACCACCATCGTGTCGATGGACCGCACCCAGATCTTCGGCATCGCCCTGCCCGAAGGGTCGGGCCTGCCGGACGCGGTCTTTTTCGGCTGCGGCATCCTGATCGGCGGCATGGGCGGCATTCTGCAATCGGCCAGCCGGTCGATGATGGTGCGCCACACCGACCCGGTGGCCCCGGTCGAAAGCTTTGGGCTCTACGGTCTGTCGGGCCGCGCCACCGCCTTTGCCGCGCCGCTCCTGATCGACATTGCCACCGTCACGACAGGCAGCGCGCGGTTGGGGGTGTCCCCGATCGTGCTGTTGTTTATTCTGGGCCTGTTCCTGATGCACTGGGTCAAACCGCAAGGGGACCAGACATGATGAATTCATTGCGTTTTCTCGCCGTCCTGGCGGTCTCGATTCTGGCGACGGGCGCCAGCGCCGCGCCGCTGGCCAAGCAGCTGTTCGGCGCCAAGACCGAAGCCTCCCGGCAAAAACCCGCCGCTTTCGGCAGCTATTCCAAGGGTTGCGCAGCCGGATCGGTGCAGCTGCCCGAAACCGGACCCACCTGGCAGGCCATGCGGCTGTCGCGCAACCGCAACTGGGGCCACCCGGTCGCCATCGACTTCGTGCAGGATCTCAGCCGGTTCGCCGCCAAGCAGAAGGGCTGGAGCGGGCTTTATATCGGCGACATCAGCCAGCCGCGCGGCGGGCCGATGCTGTCGGGGCATCGCAGCCACCAGATCGGGCTGGACATCGACATCTGGATGCGTCCGGCCAACAACCTGCGCCTGTCGCGGCAGTCGCGCGAGAACATTTCGTCGATCTCGCTGCGCCGGGCCAACGGCGCCTTCGTCAACGAGAACTGGACGCCGACGCATCACGCGATCCTGCGCGAGGCGGCACGGGACAAGCGCGTGGCGCGGATCTTCGTGTTTCCCGGCGCCAAGGTGGAGATGTGCAAGAACGAGAAGGGCAACCGCGCCTATCTGCGCAAGATCCGGCCGTGGTGGGGGCATCATTACCACTTCCACGTCCGGCTGAACTGCCCGCGCGGATCGCGCGGCTGCGTGGACCAGACTCCTCCGCCCAAGGGCGACGGCTGCGCCGAGGCGCAGCAATGGGTGAACAACATCCTGAACCCGCCGCCGCCCGATCCCAATGCGCCGCCGCCCAAGAAGCGCCGCGAATACGTGCTTGCCGATCTGCCCAGCCAATGCGCCGCCGTCTTGCAGTCGGACTGATCCCCGCGCTGTGCCTCGCCGGGGCGGCGCTGGCGGTCGATGTCAAGCAGGCGACGCATCTGGGCAGCTACACCTGGCGGTACGGCGCGCACTGGTTCGGCGGCTTTTCGGCCATCGAGCTTTCCGAGGACGGGCAGCGCATGACGGTGGTGAGCGACCGGTCAACCATTCTCACGGCCGAAATCCGGCGGGCGGGCGATGTGATCGTCGGACTCGATGCAAGCCCGCGTTTGCGGGTGCGTTCCAGCAAGAACCGCGTGCTGCAGAACTTTGTCGGGGATTCCGAAGGGCTGGCGATCGCGCCGGACGGAACCGTGTACATTTCCTTTGAAGGCGTGCCGCGCATTGCGCGGTTCGATCAGCTGGGCGGGCGCGCGAACGTGCTGCCGCGCCACGGCTCCTTTGCCGGGCTGTCGCCCAACGGGTCGCTGGAGGCGTTGGCGGTGGACGCGCGGGGCCGGCTCTACACGATGCCGGAGCGCAGCCGAACGCGCGACGGAGATATCCCGGTCTTTCGCTGGGACGGGCGATCCTGGTCGGTCCCGTTCACCCTGCCGCCGCGCGGACGGTTTCAGCCGGTCGGCGCGGATATCGGCCCGGATGGCCGGCTCTACGTGCTGGAGCGCGCCACCTCGTTGATCGGGTTTCGCACGCGGATCCGCCGCTGGGTCATCGACGACGACGAGGCGCGGGCCGAGGAAACCCTGCTGACGACGCATACGGGCACCCATGACAACCTGGAAGGGTTGTCGGTCTGGCGCGACGCGCAGGGCCGCCTGCGCGCCACCATGATCTCGGATGACAACTTCATGCGGCTGCAGCGCACCGAACTTGTCGAGTACCTTGTGCCCGAGTGACTTGCCAAAGGCCGGGCGACCGGATAGAAGCCCGCCTTGCCCCGGGACGTGTCCGGGGCCAAGTCGCCGCTACCTTGTCAAAACGGGCATCAGGACATGCAACGCTCATACCTCCCCGGCATCCTTGCCATGGCCGCCATCGTCGTGGCCTCGAACATTCTGGTTCAGTTCCTCATCCTCGACGGTCTTCTGACCTGGGGCGCCTTCACGTACCCGCTCGCCTTTCTGGTGACGGACGTGATGAACAGGGTCTATGGCGTGGCGCCGGCCCGCAAGGTCGTGTTCGCCGGTTTCGTGACGGGCATCGTCTGTTCGCTGATCGGCAGCCAGATCATGCTGCAGGGCGACGGGTTCACCTATGCCGCCGTACCGCTGCGGATCGCGGTCGCATCCGGCACCGCATTTCTGATCGCGCAACTGACCGACGTGACGGTGTTCAACCGGTTGCGTGGCGGGCGTTGGTGGCGCGCGCCGCTGGTATCGACGCTGGTCGGCTCGGCGCTGGATACCGCGCTGTTCTTCACCATCGCGTTTTCGGCCTCGGTCACGATCTTCGGCGCGAATGCCGATGCCGCGATCAGCTGGGCGTGGGAACCGGTGCCCTTCATGCTGACCGGTCCGATGGCCCCGCTTTGGGTCTCGCTGGCCTTTGCCGACTGGCTGGTGAAACTGGCGCTGGCGCTGGTCGCGCTGATCCCGTTCCGCGTCATCGTCGGGTGGCTCGATCCGGCGACGCGCACGGCCTGAACCGCTGCCGGGCCGCCGGACCGGGCGGCCCTTTCCGTTCCCAGGCGCCACGGGTAAGGTCGCGCCATGCTGCGCGTGACCGACGATATCGTCCTGCAGGACTGGGAAATGACCGAGAGCTTCGTGCGCGCCTCGGGCCCCGGCGGGCAGAACGTGAACAAGGTCGCGACCGCCGTGGAACTCCGGTTCGAGGCGGCGCGCTCGCCGTCGCTTCCGAACCCGGTCAAGTCCCGCCTCAAGCGCCTGGCCGGGCGGCGCTGGACCAAGGATGGCGCGGTCGTGATCCAATGCGATGAAACCCGGTCGCAGGCCCGCAACCGCGAAATCGCGCGGGCGCGCCTGGTGCAGCTGATCGAACGCGCGCTGGTGGCGCCCAAGCGCCGCATCGCCACCAAGCCGACATACGGATCGGTCAAGCGCCGCCTTGCCGCCAAGAAGGCGCGGGGCGAGGTCAAGGCGCTGCGCGGCAAGATCGACGAGGATTAGTCTGGCATCTGGCGGCGGCGCTGATACTGTTTCCGCGACCGATGCGAAAAGGGGGGCAAGGGCATGAGGCTGGAGGGAAAAACCGCGATCGTCACCGGCGGCGCATCCGGGTTCGGGGCGGGGATCGCCGCCAAGTTCGCGGCCGAGGGCGCGCGGGTCATGATCGCCGACATCAACCGCGATGCGGCCGAGGACGTGGCCGCCAGCCTGGGCGGCGGCGCGATCGCGGCCCATGTCGATGTGTCGGACGGCGCTTCGGTCGGGGCGATGGCGGAGACGGCCCTGAACACCTTCGGGCATCTGGACATTCTGGTGAACAATGCCGGCGTCACGCATCTGCCGACGCCGCTGGAAGAGGTCGCCGAGGCCGAGTTCGACCGCGTGTTCAACGTGAACATGAAATCCGTCTATCTCACCGCCCGCGCGCTGGTGCCCCACATGAAGTCCCGCAAGGCGGGCGCGGTGCTGAACGTCGCCTCGACCGCCGGGCTGTCGCCGCGGCCCAAGCTCAACTGGTACAATGCCTCGAAAGGCTGGATGATCACCGCCACCAAGACCATGGCGGTGGAGCTTGCGCCGTCGGGCATCCGGGTCAACGCGATCTGCCCCGTGGCGGGTGAAACGCCGCTGCTGAAATCCTTCCTGGGCGAGGACACGCCCGAGATGCGCGCCAAGTTCCTGGCGACCATTCCGATCGGACGGTTTTCGACGCCCGAGGACATGGGCAACGCCGCCTGCTTTCTGTGTTCGGACGAGGCGGGCATGATCACCGGCGTCGCCATGGAAGTGGACGGCGGGCGCTGCATCTGACCCGCCCCCTGCGCTGCCTTCGATGCCGCGCGCCGCACGAAACGAGGCTGAAATGACCCCCGGAGCCAGAAACCTCATCACCGACGTCCCCGGCCTGCGCGTGGGAAACGCGCAGGATCAGGTGCTCAAGTCCGGCACGACGGTTCTGACCGCCGATGCGCCCTTTGTCGCCTCGGTGCATGTCATGGGCGGCGCGCCCGGCACGCGGGAAACCGACCTTCTGGCCCCGGACAAATCGGTGGCGCGCATCGATGCCATCGCGCTGTCGGGCGGCTCGGCCTATGGGCTGGACACCTGTTCCGGGGTTTCGGACGCGCTGCGGAACCAGGGCCGCGGGTTTCGCATCGCCGATGCGGTCATTCCCATCGTGCCCGGGGCGATCGTGTTCGATCTGCTGAACGGCGGGCAAAAGAACTGGGCCGAAAACCCCTATCGCGACCTGGGCCGTGCCGCCCTGGAGGCCGCGTCCGAGCGTTTCGAACTGGGCACCGCCGGGGCGGGCACCGGGGCGCTGACCGCCATGCTCAAGGGCGGGTTGGGCTCGGCCTCGCTGGTGCTCGAAACCGGGGTGACGGTCGGCGCTTTGGTGGTGGCCAATCCCATGGGCAGCGTCACGACGCCCGGCGACCGGCATTTCTGGGCAGCGCCCTTTGAAATCGACGACGAGTTTGGCGGTCTTGGTCCGGATCCCGCCGCCGGGTTGGGGCGACGGCTCGAAAGCCGCAAGATGCAGACCATGCAGGCGCAGGCGCAGGATCGCGCCAACACCACCATCGCCATCGTCGCGACCGATGCCGAGTTGTCCAAGGCGCAGTGCCAGCGTGTGGCGGTCGCCGCCCATGACGGCATCGCCCGCGCCACGGTGCCTGCCCATTCCCCCGGCGACGGCGATCTGGTGTTCGCCGTCAGCACCGGGGCGCGTCCGCTCGCGGCGGCCGAGCGCGATCTCACCTGGATCGGCCATGCCGCCGCGCTGTGCCTGGCCCGCGCCATCGCGCGGGCCGTGTATCTCGCAGCCCCGGCGCCGGGCGATCTTTTGCCGACCTGGGCCGAGGTGAACAAAAACCGCTGATCCGGAGCCGGGTGCGACACAGTGCCTGTGGCGACATTTGGGCCGGTTGACTATCCCGCCCGGTGCGCTTCCCTATGGCGCAGCCAAATCAAACTTGGAGAATCCGCCATGAACCGAATTCTTGCCACCGCTCTTGCCGGGCTTCTGGCCCTTCCTGCCGTCGCGGAAGGCGATGCCGAAAAGGGCGAAAACGAATTCAAGAAATGCAAGTCCTGCCACATGATCGAGGACGCATCGGGGGAAACGATTGTCAAGGGCGGAAAGACCGGTCCGAACCTGTATGGCATCGCCGGCCGCACCGCCGGGACCGTCGAAGGGTTCAAATACGGCGCCAGCCTGGTCGAAGCCGGCGAGAAGGGCCTGGTCTGGGACGAGGCGAATTTCGTCGCCTATACGGAGAACCCCAAGGAGTTCCTTCAGACCTATCTCGACGACACCTCGGCCAAGTCGAAGATGACCTTCAAGCTCAAATCGGGCGCGGCGGACGTGTTCGCCTATCTTCAAAGCGTGTCCGCGGAGTGATCCGCAACACCTGACCGATGGCGAAGGCCGCGGCACCCCTGCGGCCTTTCGTGCGATTGATCCAAGGCACATTCGACGCCACGCTGGCCTCAGAGTCGCCCGCGCGACGCCCGTCACCGACTGGCCGGAGCGGCACACCGGGCGCGACCGGCTTTCCATGACCCCGCCGTATTCGCGGTGCCGCGGCAGCAGGAGAAATTGACATGGGACTCACGATCCCGGCATGGGTCGAAGGGGAGTTGATGCCCGTCGACAAGCTGGAAGCGCATGAAAAGGGCTTCAAGCACAAGGCGGTATCCGTCTTCGTCGTGCGCGGGACCGAGATCCTGATGCAACGGCGCGCGCTGGGCAAGTACCACACGCCGGGCCTGTGGGCGAACACCTGCTGCACCCATCCGGATTGGGACGAAACCTCGTCCGCCTGCGCGGTGCGCCGCCTGAGGGAAGAGCTGGGCATCACCGGTCTCTATCCCGAATACCGGCACCGGCTGGAGTATCACGCCGATGTCGGCAACGGCATGGTCGAGAACGAGGTCGTGGACGTGTTCCTGGCCCATGCGCGCGGCGCGTTGGCCGTCAAGCCCAACCCGGACGAGGTGATGGACACGCGCTGGGTCGACTATCACGACCTGCTGGCCGAGGTGAGCCGCCATCCGGACCGCTTTACGCCCTGGCTCAAGATCTATCTGCACAACCACGCCGACACGATCTTTGGCCCCGACCTGATCATCTCGGCCAAGACCTGAGACTTGCGTGCGGCAAGCGCCCCTGCTTGTGTGATGCGGGAGTAAACGGGAGGCGTGGCATGACGGTTCTGATTGCGGGCGGCGGTATCGCGGGGCTCAGCCTGGGGCTGACGCTGCATCAGATCGGCGTGCCCTTCCGCATCTTCGAGGCGACCCGAGAGATCCGCCCGATGGGGGTCGGGATCAACCTGCAACCCAATGCGGTGCGCGAGTTGCTGGACCTGGGTCTGGGGGATGCGCTGGCCGCCATCGGCGTGCGCACCCGCCAATACGGGTTCTATTCCAAACTCGGCAAGACCATCTGGGAAGAACCGCGCGGTACCTGGGCGGGATATGCCTGGCCGCAATATTCGGTGCATCGCGGGCATCTGCAGATGATGCTGTACCGCGCGCTGACCGAGCGGGCCGGTCCGGATTGCGTGGAGACCGGCGCACGTGCGGTCGGGTTCGAAACGGACGGCGGTGCGGTGCTGATCCTTGAGGACGGGCGGCAGGTCGAAGGCGCGCTGCTGGTGGCGGCAGACGGGATTCACTCGGCGCTTCGGGCGCAGATGTACCCGGACGAGGGCGAGCCGATCTGGAACGGCCGCGTCCTGTGGCGGGCCACGACGCGGGCGCCGGTCTATTTCGGCGGGGCCGCCATGGTGATGATCGGGCACGACGATCTGCGGGTGGTCGCCTATCCGATCTCGGACCCGGACGGCGACGGCACGGCGGTCATCAACTGGATCGCCGAGAAACGGTTTCCGCTGAATGCCGCCTGGAAGAAGGAGGACTGGAACCGGGCCGCCGACGTCGCGGACTTCCTGCCGGATTTCGAGGACTGGCGCTTTGACTGGATCGACGTGCCGGCGCTGATCCGGGGGGCGGAGGTGGTCTATGAGTATCCGATGGTGGATCGCGATCCGCTGCCGCGCTGGACGTTCGGGCCGGTAACGCTGATGGGGGATGCGGCGCATCCCACCTATCCGGTCGGATCGAACGGGGCCAGCCAGGCGATCCTCGACGCCCGGGTGATCGGGGCCAGGCTGTTGGATCATGGTCTGACCGCGTCGGCGCTGGAGGCCTACGAGGCCGAGATGCGCCCGCTGACCACCGCCGTGGGGAGGGCCAACCGCGCCGGGGGTGGCCCCGACGGGGTACTGCAACGGGTCGAGGATCTGTGTGGCGGCGAGTTCGAGGAGATCGACGACGTGATCCCCAGGGCCGAGCTGGCGGCCCATGCCGAAAAGTACAAGTCCATTGCCGGTTTCTCGATTGCCGACCTGAACGCGCGCCCGCGCACCATTCCCGAGGGCGCCCGGATCGACGGCCCCGGTTGAACGCCGCGACCCCTGCGGCGCATTCGGGAATTTTCGTGAAACCGCTCGCGAACGCCCTAGAGTCGGGTCAGGGTGCAACGGTCAGGTGGATGGGCATGAACGGGTTTCGTTGGTTCGTATTTGTCGCGGTTGCGGCGCTGCTTTCGGCCTGCGACGCAGGTCAGGGCAGCCCCGAGTCGCAGGCGGCATACGAAAAACACAAGGCCAATCGGCAAGCCTACATGTATCAGGGTATCTGAGGCGAAGCCTCAAAAGGCCATGGCCGCCTGCACCGCCCTCTGCCAGCGGGCATAGGCCGTATCCCGGTCGGAGGCGGGCATCTTGGGTTCGAAGCGCCGATCCAGTGCCCAAGTCTCGGCAAAGCCGGTCTGGTCGGGATAGACGCCGGCCCGCATTCCGGCCAGCCATGCCGCGCCCAGCGCGGTGGTTTCCTGCATCACCGGGCGGTCAACGGGCGCGCCGAGCAGATCGGCCAGACCCTGCATCGCCCAGTCCGACGCGCTCATGCCGCCATCGACGCGCAGGATCACATCCGCGTCCGAACCCCAGTCGCCCTGCATCGCCTGCCACAGATCGCGGGTCTGATAGGCGATGCTTTCCAGCGTGGCGCGGGCGATTTCGGCCCGGCCCGAATTGCGGGTCAGACCGAAGATCGCCCCGCGGCAGTCCGGGTTCCAATAGGGTGCGCCGAGGCCGGTGAAGGCGGGGACCAGAACCACCTGCTGCGCCGGGTCGGCCTGGGCGGCCAGTTCGCCGCTCTGGGCGGCATCGTCGATGATCCGCAGCGCATCGCGCAACCACTGCACCGCCGCACCGGCGATGAAGATCGATCCTTCCAGCGCATAGATACGCTTGCCGTCCAGCTGATAGGCGACCGTGGTGAGCAGGCGGTTTTTCGAGGCCACCGGCTGATCGCCGGTGTTGAGCAGGGCAAAACATCCCGTTCCATAGGTGGATTTCATCATGCCCGGCGCGAAACAGGCCTGTCCGATCGTCGCCGCCTGCTGGTCGCCGGCGACCCCGAGGATGGGGATGTCACCGCCGAGCAGACCGGTGTGTCCGAAATCCGCGGCGCAGTCGCGCACCTCGGGCAGCATGGCCATGGGCACGTCCATCAGCTCGCAGATTTCGTGGCTCCATTCGCCCTTGTGGATGTCGAACAGCAGCGTGCGTGCGGCGTTGGTGGCGTCGGTGGCGTGAACACGCCCTTCGGTCAGGCGCCAGATCAGGAAGCAGTCGATGGTGCCGAACAACAACTCGCCACGGGCGGCCCGCTCGCGCGCGCCGGGAATGGTGTCGAGCAGCCATTTCACCTTGGTGCCCGAGAAATACGGGTCCAGCAGCAGGCCGGTCTGGGCGGTCACGTCATCTTCGCAGCCGGCCTGGCGGAACCGTTCGCAGATGCTGGCGGTCCGGCGGTCCTGCCAGACGATGGCGTTGTGGATGGGCTTGCCGGTCGCGCGGTCCCACACGACGGTGGTTTCGCGCTGGTTGGTGATCCCGATCCCGGAGACATCGGCGGCGGTGACGTTCTGCGCCGCCATCACCTCGCGGCAGACCTGCAGCACGCTGTCCCAGATTTCTTCGGCATCGTGTTCGACCCAGCCTTCCTGCGGGAAATGCTGGGTGAATTCGACCTGCGCCGTTCCTGCCCGCCTCATATCGGCGTCAAACAGGATGGCCCGGGTGGATGTGGTGCCCTGATCGATGGCCAGAACATGGGTCATTTCCGCCCTCCCCTTGTGCTTTTGGAGCGGACCTTAGACCGAAGCGCCGGGTCTGGGCCAGACCGGAATTCAGGCGTGCGGAATCGCGATATTGTCGATCAGGCGCACGCCTTCGGCCCAGGCGGCCGCAAACAGGCGCGCGGGCTCGGTCGGCCGGTCCAGCGGTTCCAGGGTCCGGGCGCTGCGCAGGTCGAGGTATTCCACCCGTTCGAACCCGGCCTCGCAGAGCGCGGACCGGGCCGGGCCGATCAGGCGCGCGAACCCTTCGCCGCGGTGCAGCGCCTCGGCCACCGACCGCATCACGTCATGCATCCGCGCCGCCACGGAGAGTCCCTCTGCCGACAGCCGCAGATTGCGTGAGGACATGGCCAGGCCCGAAGGTTCGCGCACGGTGGGGCAGCCGATCACGTCGATGGGAATGTCCAGATCGCGGGCCATTCGGCGGACGACCATGAGCTGCTGATAGTCCTTTTCCCCGAAATAGGCTCGATTCGCCTGGGTTTGCAGGAACAGTTTGGCGACGACCGTGGCAACGCCGTCGAAATGACCGGGACGATGCGCGCCTTCCATCACGTCGGTCACTCCCGCGACGGACACCGTGGTGGCGAAGCCGGCCGGATAGATTTCCCCCGGCTCCGGGACATACACGGCATCAACGCCATAGGGCGCAAGCTTTTCGGCATCCTCGGCCTCGGTCCGGGGATAGTTGGCCAGATCCTCGGCATTGTTGAACTGCTTGGGGTTCACGAAGATCGTCACCACGACCCTGTCACAATCGGCGCGCGCGGCCTGGACCAGCGACAGATGCCCCGGGTGCAGCGCGCCCATGGTCGGGACCACGCCGATGACCTCGTCCGCGCGTTTCCACGCGGCCGTTCTGGCGCGCAGCTCCGCCAGCTGTCGCAGGATCGGAGCCGTCATTTCCCCGACCCCCGGACCGGCGCCTGGTCGGCAAAGACGTGCTCGGCCGCCGGAAAGGTCCGGGCGCGCACCTCGGCCGCGTAGGCGGCGATGGCCGCCTCGGCCATCGGGCCGAACTCGGCATAGCGTTTGACGAATTTCGGCTTGAAGGCCGTGAAGACGCCCAGCATGTCGTCCACGACGAGGATCTGCCCGTCGCACCCGGCCGAGGCCCCGATGCCGATGGTCGGGATCGGCAATTCGGCGGTGATCCGGTCGGCCAGAGTTTGGGGAATCTTCTCTAACACGACGGAAAACGCCCCCGCCTCGGCCACGGCGCGGGCGTCGGCCAGCACCGTTTCGGCCTGCGCGTCGCGGCCTTGAACCTTGTAACCGCCCAGAGTGTTGACCGATTGCGGCGTCAGACCGACATGCGCCATGACCGGGATGCCGCGCCGCACCAGAAAGCGGATCGTGTCGGCCATCTCGACACCGCCTTCCAGCTTGACCGCGCCGGCGCCGGTCTCGGCCATCAACCGGGCGGCGTTGCGGAACGCCTGCGCCGGCCCCTCTTCGTAGGAGCCGAACGGCATGTCGATGACCATCATCGCGCGCTGCAACCCGCGCATGACGGACTGACCGTGCAGGATCATCATCTCCATCGTCACGCCGAGGGTCGACTCCAGCCCATGCAGCACCATGCCGACGCTGTCACCCACCAGAACGAAGTCGCAATGGGCGTCCATCAGACGTGCCATCGGGGTGGTGTAGGCCGTCAGGCTGACCAGCGGAACGCCGCCCTTGCGGGCGCGGATGTCCTCGGCGTTGGGAGCGGTTTGTTGGGCTGTGGCACTCATCCGAAGTCCTGTGCGCAGGCATTGCTGCAACGCGGCATAGCAAATGGAAGCCTCTGAAGAAAGACCCGGCGCCCGAAGAATTTCTTGATTGACCCAAGGTTTGAGGGGACAGTGATGCAGGATCGGCCCGCTCGGTGAGCCCGGCCAATCGATAATCAGGGGAGAGATTTTCATGGGACAGCCAATGTTTCGTACATTCGCATCCGCGCTCGCAGTGGGCGTCGGCATGTTCGCGTCGCAGGGCTGGGCGCAATCCGACATCACCATCGCCATGCAGTTGGAGCCGCCGCATCTGGATCCGACAAGCGCCGCCGCGCAGGCCATCGACTCGGTGGTCTATACCAACGTGTTCGAAGGGCTGACCCGGTTCATGGGCGACGGCTCGATCGTGCCGGGGCTGGCCGAAAGCTGGGAAATCTCGGACGACGGCACGGTCTATACCTTCAAGCTGCGCGAGGGCGTGACGTTTCATGACGGCACCACGATGGATGCCGAGGATGTAAAGTTCAGCCTCGATCGCGCCCGCGCCGAAGACAGCGCCAACGCGCAGAAGGCGCTGTTTGCCGGGATCACCGAGGTCGAGGTGGTGGACCCGCAGACCGTCAAGGTGACGCTGGACGGACCGAACGGCAATTTCCTGTTCAACATGGCCTGGGGCGACGCCGTGATCGTCGCGCCCGAAAGCATCGAGGACATCAAGACCAACCCGGTCGGGACCGGCGCCTACAAGTTCGCCGAATGGGTGCAGGGCGACCGGATCGTGCTGGAGCGCAATCCGGATTACTGGGGCGAACAACCGGCGCTGGAAATGGCGACGTTCAAGTTCATCTCGGACCCGACCGCCGCCTTTGCCGCGGTGATGGCCGAGGATGTTGACGTATTCTCGGGCTTCCCGGCCCCGGAAAACCTGCCGCAATTCGAGGCGGATCCGCGGTTCCAGGTTCTGGTCGGGTCCACCGAAGGCGAAACGATCCTGTCCACCAACAACAAGCAACCGCCCTTTGACGACGTTCGCGTGCGGCAGGCCATCGCCCACGCCATCGACCGCCAGGCGATCATAGACGGCGCCATGTTCGGGTATGGCACGCCCATCGGCACCCATTTCGCGCCGCATCACCCGGCCTATGTCGATCTGACCGGGAACTCGGCCCATGACCCGGAGAAGGCCAAGGCGCTGCTGGCCGAGGCGGGATTCCCGGACGGGTTCGAAACCACCCTGCACCTGCCGCCGCCTTCCTATGCCCGGCGCGGGGGCGAGATCATCGCGGCGCAGCTGGCCGAGGTGGGCATCGAGGCCGAGATCATCAACGTGGAATGGGCGCAATGGCTGGAAAGCGTGTTCAAGGGCAAGGATTTCGGCCTCACCATCGTCAGTCATACCGAACCGATGGACATCGGAATCTACGCCCGGCCGGAATATTACTTCCAATATGACAATCCCGAGTTCCAGGCCCTGATGGAGACCCTGAACCGAACCACCGATCCGGACGAGCGCACCAAGCTGCTGGGCGACGCGCAACGCATGATCGCCGAGGATTACGTCAACGGCTTCCTGTTCCAGCTTGCGGCGCTGAGCGTCGCCAAGGCGGGCGTTCAGGGGCTGTGGGTCAACGCGCCCACCGCGGCCAACGATCTGACGGCGATCACCTGGGCTGAGTGAACCTTCGGCGTGAGGCCCCGGCGACGGGGCCTCTTCGTTTTCCATACGTGTTCAGACTGTCGATCATGAGTTTTTCTGGCGCCGTTCGGCCGCTGCTCGGCCTTCTTGTCCTGGCATGTCTCTGGCTTGCGGCCACCGGCGTGGCACAGGCCCAAAACGGGCTTTCCATGAACAATCAGGCCGTCAAGGGAACCCCGGAAAACCCGCTGGAGGTCGGGATCGGAATCCGGATCGACCAGATCGTGAACGTCGATCAGAAATCCGAAAACTACGGCGCGGTCGCGGTGATCCGGGCCGAATGGACCGACCCGGCGCTGGCCTTTGACCCGGCGGAGTTCGGGCGGGAGGTGCGGATCTTTGAACCCCGCGCCCTCGCGCAGCATGCCGCGTCCCTGGGGGCCATCATTCCGGTCTTCGTCATCCAGAACCAGCAATCCAACCGCTGGATTCACGAATCCGCTGCCGCGCTGCGCCATGACGGCCATGTGACCTATGTCGAAAAGTCGTCGCTGACGCTGCAGGCGCCTTATTTCAACTTCGTGAAATACCCTTTCGACACCCAGCAATTCCGGTTCGAAGTCGCCTCGGTCCTGCCGTCGGACTTTGTCTCCTACTATCCACTCGAAGATTACTCGGGCCTGGGCGATCTGCTGGGCGAAGAAGAGTGGATCCTCGGCAACGATCGGCTGGTCAAGACCGACGTCGTGGGGATTTCCGGGCAGGACAGCGATCAGGTCACGCTGATCTTCGAGGGCAAGCGCCACCTGACCTATTACGTCATCCGCGTCTTCATGCCGATGCTGGTTCTCATCACGGTCAGCTGGACCGTGTTCTTTCTGGACGAGTACCGCAAACGCATCGAGATCTCGGGCGCGAACCTGCTGGTCTTCGTCGCGTTCAACTGGGCGATCTCGGCCGATCTGCCCAAGCTGGGCTATCTGACGTTTCTCGATTTCGTCCTGCAATGGATGTTCGTGGCCACCGGGGCGATCATCGTCACCAACGTGGCCCTGAGAAAGATCAAGGTATCGGGCCGCGAGGATCTGGCGCGCAAGCTCGACAACTATGCGCTCAAGTGGTTCTACCCGCTGGGCTATGCGGCCATCGTCGGCTACGCGGTTTTTGCGTTTCTGATTAATCCCTAGGTGCTGGACCGATGACCAAACCGCGCCTAACGTGGCGCTGATGCTTCGCTATGCCCTCAAACGCCTGACGTCCCTGATCCTGAGTCTCGTCGTCGCCTCGGTGGTCATCTTTGCGGTGATCGAAGTCGCGCCGGGCGATCCGGCATCCTTCATGCTGGGGGTCAATGCGCAACCCGACACGCTGGCGGCGCTGCGCGCCGAACTGGGCCTGGATGTGCCCAAGGTCCAGCGGTATTTCAACTGGGTCGGGGGGATGCTGACCGGCGATTTCGGTACGTCCTACACCTACCGAACGCCCGTGTCCGGGATGATCGCCGACCGGTTGTGGGTGTCGCTGCCGCTGGCGCTGTACGCTCTGACGCTTTCCACGGCAATCGCGTTTCCGGCCGGCATCTATGCCGCGGCACGGCGCGGCAAGCCGGGCGACCTGGCCGTGATGGGCGCGACCCAGCTGGGCGTCGCTGTCCCGAATTTCTGGTTCGCGATGATGCTGGTGCTGATTTTCGCCATCAACCTGCGCTGGTTCAACGCGGGCGGTTTTGCGGGGTGGGAGAACGGGCTGATGGCCGGGCTGCAATCCCTGACCCTGCCCGCCATCGCGCTGGCCCTGCCGCAGGCGGCGATCCTGGCGCGGGTGATGCGTTCGGCCCTGCTGGACATTCTGGGCGAGGATTTCATGCGCACCGCCCGCGCCAAGGGCCTGAGCCGCCGACAGGCGCTGTGGCGGCACGGGGTGCGCAACGCGCTGATCCCGGTGCTGACCATCATCGGGCTGCAGTTTTCGTTTCTGCTGGCGGGGTCGATCATCATCGAACAGGTCTTCTATCTGCCCGGCCTCGGGCGGCTGGTGTTCCAGGCAATTTCCTCCCGCGATCTGATCGTGGTGGAGTCGGTGGTCATGCTGCTGGTCTTTGCGGTGATCACCGTGAATTTCCTGGTCGATCTGGCCTATGCCGCCGTCGATCCCCGCCTGAGGAGCCGCACATGAGCCGCAACCTGATCCTTGGCGCGGTCCTGTCATCGCTGGTGGTGCTGGCGGCGCTGATGTCGTTCGTCTGGACGCCCTACGACTACACGGCGATGAACATACCGGACAAGCTGCAGCCTCCCGACGCGCGGCACTGGTTCGGCACCGACCATTTCGGGCGCGACATGTTCTCGATGATCATGGTGGGCGCGCGCACCTCGATCGCCGTCGCGCTGGTGGCGGTGGGCATCGGCATGACCCTGGGGGTGCCGCTGGGGCTTGCCGCCGCCGCGCGCAAGGGCTCGTGGCTGGACGAGCTGATCATGCGCGGCAACGATCTGGTCTTTGCCTTCCCGTCGCTGGTCATCGCCATCCTGATCACCGCCGTCTTCGGCGCCGGCGCGATCAACGCCATCATCGCCATCGGCATCTTCAACATCCCGGTCTTTGCCCGCATCACCCGCGGCGCGGCGCTGAGCCTGTGGGAGCGCGAGTTCATCATGGCCGCCCGCGTCGCCGGCAAGGGCGCGACCCGGATTTCGGCCGAGCACATCCTGCCCAATGTCGCCAACCTGCTGATCGTCCAGGGCACGATCCAGTTCTCTCTGGGCATCCTGGCCGAGGCGGGGCTCAGCTATGTCGGGCTGGGGGCGCAGCCGCCCACGCCCAGTTGGGGCCGGATGCTGGCCGACGCGCAGACGATGGTGAGCTTTGCCCCGCATCTGGCTCTGATTCCGGGGCTTGCGATCATCCTGACGGTGCTGGGCCTGAACCTGATGGGTGACGGGTTGCGCGACTGGCTGGACCCGCGAATCCGGGTGGCCCGCGTATGAGCCTCTTGCAGATCCATAACCTGTCGCTGTCGATCCACGCCTTCGACATCCTCACGCATGTGAACCTGAGCATCGAACCGGGCGAGATCGTCGCTGTCACCGGCGAAAGCGGCTCGGGCAAGTCGATGACGGCGCTGTCGGTGATGCAGCTTTTGCCCAACGGCTCGCGCACCAGCGGTTCGATCCTGCTGGAAGGCGCGGAACTGCTGGACCGGCCCGAGCCCGAGATGTGCACCCTGCGCGGCGCCTCCATCGGCATGGTGTTCCAGGAGCCGATGACCGCGCTGAACCCGGTCAAGACCATCGGCGATCAGGTGATGGAGACGATCCTGATCCACAAGGCGATGCCGCCGGACCAGGCCGAGGCGCGGGCGCGCGAGGTGCTGACCCGCGTCGGGCTGCCGCCGGACCGCTTTCCCCTGCGCCGCTATCCGCACGAATTGTCCGGCGGGCAGCGCCAGCGCGTGGTGATCGCCATGGCCATCGCCCTGCGGCCAAAGCTTTTGATCGCGGACGAGCCGACCACGGCGCTGGACGTCACCACCCAGGCGCAGATACTGGACCTGCTCAAGGGGCTGGTGTCGGAATACGGCATGGGGATGCTGATGATCACCCATGATCTGGCCGTGGTGGCGGACATGGCTGACCGGATCGTGGTGATGCGCTATGGCGAAGTGGTCGAAACCGGCGAGACCCGGCAATTGCTGTCCGACATGCGGCACCCCTATACCCGCATGCTGTTCGAGGCGTCGAACCATCAGGTAAACCTGCCGGAAACCCTGAACCCTGCGCCGCTCCTGTCGGTATCCGGCGTTGTGCGCGACTATCGCCTGCCGCGCACGCAACTGTTCCAGCGCCCCGGGTTTCACCGCGCGGTCGATGACGTGAGCTTTACCCTGAACCGGGGCGAGCGTCTGGGTCTGGTGGGCGAATCCGGATGCGGGAAATCGACCCTGACACGGGCGATTCTGGGATTGGAGGAGATTCAGGGCGGGCAGATTCTGTTGGATGGGATGCCGGTCTATTCCGGGCACCGGCCCAATCTTGCGGTGCGCCGCAAGATGCAGGTCGTGTTTCAGGATCCGTTCGGCAGTTTCAATCCGCGCCACCGGGTCGCGCGGCTGATCACCGAGCCGTTTCACCTGCTGGACCGGCCGCCTACCGGCGCGGAGCGGGCCGACCGGATCGCCGAGATGCTGACCGCGGTGGGTCTGTCCCCCGACGACGCGGGCAAGTTCATCCACGAATTCTCGGGCGGGCAGCGCCAGCGGATCGCCATTGCCCGCGCCCTGATCATCCGCCCCGAACTGATCCTGTTCGACGAGGCCGTGTCGGCGCTCGACGTGTCCGTACGAGCGCAGATCCTCGATCTGCTGGCCGAGCTGTGCGAAGCCTATGACCTGACCTACCTGTTCATCAGCCACGACCTGAGCGTGGTGCGCACGATCACCGATCGGGTGATGGTCATGCAGGCAGGAAAGATCGTGGAAGAGGGCGAGACCGAGCGCGTCTTTTCCGACCCGCAGCATGCCTATACCCAGGCCCTGATCGCAGCCGCGCCGCGCCTGCCCGACATCGGACGGGGGGCGGCATGAACACCGGGTCATGGCGAGATTTCAGGATCAACGAGCCTATTGCGGGGTTTTTTCCGCTTTTTGAACCGTTCGAGTCCGCACAGGAGCGATGCCATGTCCGCGCCAATCTGGTTTGACCCCAGCCTTTGTCTGATCGGCGGTGCCTGGCGGCCTGCCGCAGCCGGCGAAACGCTGCCGCTGGTGAACCCGTCCGACGGGTCCGAACTCTGCCGGATCGCCCGGGGCGGCGCCGAAGATGTGTCCTCGGCCGTTCGGGCCGCGCAGGCGGCGCTGGATGGCGATTGGGGCCGGATGACCGCCTTGGAGCGCGGACGCATTCTGACGCGGCTGGGGCAACTGGTGCAGGACCGGGTCGAAGAGTTGGCCGCACTCGAAGCCATGGATGTCGGCAAACCGCTGACGCAGGCGCGGGCGGACGCGGTGGCGCTGGCGCGGTATTGCGAGTTCTACGGCGGTGCCGCGGACAAGGTGATGGGCGAGACCATACCCTATCTCGACGGTTACACCGTCTATACCCTGCGCGAACCGCACGGGGTGACGGGCCATATCGTGCCCTGGAACTATCCGATGCAGATCATCGGGCGCTCGGTCGGGGCGGCGCTGGCCATGGGCAATGCCTGCGTATTGAAGCCGGCGGAAGAGGCGTGCCTGACCGCGCTGGCCTTTGCCCATCTGGCAACCGAGGCCGGGCTGCCGGCGGGCGCGCTGAACGTGGTGCCGGGGCTGGGGGCCGAGGCGGGCGCGGCCCTGTCGGCCCATGCGGGCGTTCACCACATCTCGTTCACCGGCTCGGTCGCCACCGGCGCACTGGTGCAGCAGGCTGCGGGGCGCAACGTGGTGCCGGTGACGCTGGAACTGGGGGGCAAATCCCCGCAGCTTGTCTTTGACGACGCCGATCTGGACGCGGCCCTGCCGTTCCTCGTCAATGCAGGCATTCAGAACGCGGGCCAGACCTGCTCGGCCTCGTCCCGCATTCTGGTTCAGCGCGGGGTCTACGATCAGGTGCGGGCGCGCATGGCCGAAGCCTATGAGCGCCTCACGGTCGGACCGGCGATGGACGACCTGCGGGTGGGGCCGCTGATTTCGGAGCGGCAGAAGAGCATCGTCGAAGGGTTCCTGGGCGAAGGTGCCGATCTGGCCGTTGCGGCGCGGGGACGGATCGTCGATACCGCGCCGGCGACCGGCGCCTATGTCCGCCCCACCCTGTTCGCCGACGTGCCGCCGGATCACCTGTTGGCGCGGGACGAGATTTTCGGCCCGGTGCAGGTGCTGATGCCCTTCGAGACCGAGGACGAGGCCGTCGCCATCGCCAACGGCACCGATTACGGCCTGGTGGCCAGCCTCTGGACGCGCGACGGGGCGCGGCAGATGCGGCTGGCCAAGAGGCTGAGATCGGGCCAGGTGTTCATCAACAACTATGGCGCCGGCGGCGGTGTGGAACTGCCGTTTGGCGGTGTCGGAAAATCAGGCCACGGGCGCGAGAAGGGGTTCGAGGCGCTGTACGGCTTTTCGCAGCTCAAGACCGTCGCGGCCTATCATGGCTAGGGTCGCGCCGAAGCATCTAGGATAGCATGTTCTCGATCCGATCTCTTTGCCAAGTCCTGGATTTTCGCGTGTCGGAATGAAGGCCGAACCAGCCGCCGACCTCGCGCTCTTCTACCAGATTGGCCGCCGGTGGAAATTTCTGGGCACCTCCGTCGGCATAGACGACGAAATCGAACCGAACCCGCGCTGCATAGGCTTCGGCGATGTTTCCGTGCAGCAGGTTGTATTTGCTCCAATGCACCGGGCAACTCAGAAACAGGACGCGGCGCAGAGTCAGACCTGACTCCGCCGCCTTCATGACGACATTGCCGCCGTGACTGTGCGTGACCACATCGCAGCCTTGCAGCCCTTGGTACTTGATCCATGTCGCGAAGTTCTTGGCGGCGACGGCACGGCCGCGGTCGGACCATCGCCCTTCCCACTCGAAGAAGTCGTTGCCCGAGTAGATGTCGCCGCGATGCGGGAGAATGTAACGATGCAGATCACCGGTTCCCGGATAGTACCAGTCCGGGTCCGGGTTGAACTCAAAATGCGTGCCATGAACCAGAACCAGCCCCTTGCTCTGTTGCTGACCGGGCCCGGGCGGCGGCGAAGGGACGGTTGGGCCGGAAACTGCCGCGGAGAAGCTTTGGAAGAGAGACCAGAACACATCGCGCGTCAGTTCCAAAAGGCCATCGAACCGCTGCGCGAACCAGTCAAATCTTACAAGTGGTGCCAGGGAGGCCGGTTCGAATACCTTCAAACCGGAACTCAATGCGGCAACGCGCACGAGCCCGTCGGGCGCTGCAAGGCCATAACGCACGGCCGCCAGAATATCCGGCGCCGCTCCGGAGTCCTCGGCCCGTCGGATCAACTCGGCCAATGTGTCGTAATAGGCTTCCGGTTCGTTCTCCGCTCGTTCAGCGGCCTCGCTTTCGTTCGGGCCGGGTACGGAGTCCAGTGGTATCCTCTCGTCCAACCGCTCAGTGGGACTTCCTGGGTTGAAGCCGAGTTCGCGTGCTTCTTCCTCCGGAAAGGTATAGGGCAGTGCCTCGCGCTGGGCGGTCAGCACCGCGGCGCGGCTTATCAGATAGGCCGCCATGGTGTGCAGCCCCATCTGATCGCGTTGCTCCAAGGCGACATCAAGTGTAACTGGATTCTCAATTCCGGCCATTTTTGTGCTCCTTAAGGAATACTACCGGCATGGTAGCATAGGAACACCTTGCAACAGCCTGCGATCACGCGTCCTAGACGACGACCTCGATCGCGTCTTGCTGCCCGACCTGAAAGACCCGCTTGTAGCGTTCGATCTCGTCCTTCGGTCCCATGGCCTTTTCCGGATTGTCCGACAGTTTCACCGTGGGACGCCCGTTGGCCGACACCGCCTTGCACACCAGCGAGAACGGCGCCAGCCGGTCGCCGGGCACAAGTCCGCGGAAATCGTTGGTCAACAGCGTCCCCCAGCCGAACGAAACCTTGGCGCGATGGGCGAATTGGGCGTGCAGTTCGACGATCTTGTCCACGTCGAGCCCGTCGGAAAAGATGATCCGCTTCTGGGTCGGATCCTCACCCCGCGATTTCCACCAGTCGATGGCGATTTCCGCACCCCGCGCGGGATCGCCGCTGTCGATGCGGATGCCGGTCCAGCCTGCCAGCCAGTCGGGCGCGCGGTCCAGAAAGCCCTTGGTGCCATAGGTGTCCGGCAGGATGATGCGCAGGTTGCCTTCATGTTCCTCGTGCCAGTCGCTCAGAACGTCATAGGGCGCCTGGGCCAGCGCCGTGTCATCCTTGGCCAGCGCGCAATAGACCATCGGCAGTTCGTGGGCGTTGGTGCCGATCGCCTCGACTTCGCGCCGCATGGCGATCAGGCAGTTCGAGGTGCCGGTGAAGGATTGCCCCAGACCTTCGATCATCGCCTGCACGCACCAGTCCTGCCATAGGAAGGAGTGCCGCCGGCGGGTGCCGAAATCGGCGATTCCCAACCCGTCGATCTCGCGCAGCTTCTCGATCTTTTCCCAGACGCGGGTCATCGCGCGGGCATAGAGAATCTGAAGCTCGAACCGCCGCATCTCGTTCAGAACGGCGCGCGAGCGCAGTTCCATCAGCACAGCCAGCGCCGGGATTTCCCACAGCATCACTTCGTGCCACTTGCCCTCGAAGCTGAGTTCGTACTGATCGCCCTTTCGCTCCAGATGATAGGGCGGCAGCCGCAGGGATTCGAACCACTCCATGAAATCGGGGCGGAACATCTGGCGCTTGCCGTAAAACGTGTTGCCGCGCAACCAGGTGCTTTCGCCCCGGCTGAGGCTGAGCGAGCGGATGTGGTCGAGCTGCTCGCGCAATTCGCCCTCGTCGATGAGCCGGGCCAACGGAACCCGAGTCGACCGGTTGATGAGCGAAAACTCCACGGTCGTTTGTGGCTTGTTGCGAAACACTGACTGACACATGAGGAGTTTGTAGAAATCCGTGTCGATCAGGGATCGCACAATCGGGTCGATTTTCCATTTGTGGTTGTAGACCCGTGTCGCGATGTCAACCATGAAGCGCTCCCGTTCTTCAAATACTTAGAACAAGCGACAATCAGATTGGCAAGAGCGTCCGGAATCATGAAAATGCCGCTGTCGGGTCGCAATCGGTATATATACGGTAAAAGGTATTGGTGCGTGTTGGTAGTAGGTGAGATTGAGTGTTGAGATGGGTCTCAAGTACGATTTCGACATATTTACGATTATGCCGGATGAGGTATTCGAGAACGACCAGTTCGTGGACCTGTTGCACCAGACGGGAATCGAACGGGAGTCCGCGCACAACAAGATCGCCCTGTTTCGCGATGTCAAAACCGCCGACGCGCTCCGGGCGGCCTCGCCCAAGGTGCGGCGTCTGTTTCTGGATTCCGGGTTTGGGCTGAACACCTTCAGCAGCGGCGCGCCCGAAGGGTTTTACCCGGCCGAGGATCAGGCCGCGCGGAATTACATCCTTGGCAAGTTCATCCACAATCTGAAGACGACATCGCTCAAGGGCGAGTATTGCGGCGATTTCAGTTTTTCGGACTTCCTGGACCATCTGTTGGCCACCCGTCCTCTGCCGGCGGTCGCCGAGAAGAAACGCAAGGCCCTGAAACAGATCGATGAGCGCGTTCCGCCGCCGCGGCAGACCGTTCTGGCGCGGGTGGGGTTCGCCATCGGGGTAGCGGTCGTCGTACTGGCCGTGGCAAAGTTCGTGATGGCGGTGGTACAGCGTTGACGCGCGGTCGCCCGCCACCCGGTCACGCCAGTTTCACCCCGGCTTCGCGCATCGCCTCCAGCGCAGCGGCCAGAGATCCATCCATGTCGATGGCGCGGCACGCATCCTGGATCACCGTGACCTCGAACCCGAGCCGCGCGGCATCGACCGCCGAATAGGTGACGCAGAAATCGGTTGCCAGTCCCGCCAGGGTCAGTTGCGATATGCTCCTGCTCCGCAAATACCCTTCGAGCCCCGTCGGCGTTGTCCGGTCGTTCTCGAAGAAAGCGGAATAACTGTCGATGGCAGGCCGGAACCCCTTGCGCAGGATCAGATCGGCGTCGGTTCTGAGCCGGGGATGAAAGGCGGCGCCGTCAGTACCCTGAACGCAATGATCGGGCCACAAGACCTGCGTTCCGTAGGGCATCTGGGTCGTCTCGAACGGGGACTTGCCCGGATGCGTACTGGCGAACGAGGAATGCCCGGCCGGGTGCCAGTCCTGCGTCAGGATCACCGCGTCGAACCGATCCATCATCGCGTTGATGGGTGCCACCACCTCGTCGCCCCCGGTCACGGCAAGCGCGCCGCCGGGGCAGAAGTCGTTCTGGACATCGATGACGATCAGGGCACGGGTCATGGCGGTCTCCGGGTTTGCCCTATCGGTAGGACCGCATCGGCGCCGCGTCAATCCGAACTCTTGCAGCGGCTGGGGCGCGGCGCTAAATCGCGGCAATGTTCAGGATCGCCGCACTTTATCATTTCACCCGCTTTGAAGACCCCGCCGCGTTGCGGCCGGCGCTGATGGATCTGTGCCGGGCGCAGTCCGTCAAGGGAACGCTGCTGTTGGCGCGGGAGGGGATCAACGGCACGATTGCCGGCCCGCATGCCGGGATCGATGCGGTGCTGTCGCATATCCGGGGGCTGCCGGGCTGTGCCGATCTGGAATGGAAAGAGGCGACGGCCGATCACCCGCCCTTCGGCAAGATGAAGGTCCGGCTGAAGAAAGAGATCGTGACCATGGGCCAGCCGGATGTCGATCCGCGCGCCCGTGTCGGCCACTATGTCGAGCCGAAGGACTGGAACGACCTGATCCGGTCCGAGGACGTGGTGGTGATCGACACCCGCAACGACTATGAGGTGGCCATCGGCACGTTCGAGGGCGCAATCGACCCTAAAACGGAGAGTTTCCGCGAGTTTCCGGCCTGGTGGGAGGCCAACAAGGACCGCTTTCACAACAAGCGGGTCGCGATGTTCTGCACCGGTGGCATCCGGTGCGAGAAATCGACCAACTACCTTCTGGGTCAGGGTGTCGATGAGGTCTATCACCTCAAGGGCGGTATCCTGCGGTATCTCGAAGAGGTGCCCGCCGAAGACAGCACCTGGCAGGGCGAGTGCTTTGTCTTCGACAATCGGGTCTCGGTGGGGCACGGTCTGGTCGAAGGGCCGCACGAGCTGTGCCACGGCTGCCGTCGCCCGATCCTGCCCGAGGACAGGGAGCGCCCGGAATACGAACATGGCGTGTCCTGCCACCATTGCTTCGACGAGACCTCGGAATTTGACAAGATGCGGTTCCGGGAACGTCAGAAGCAGATCAGGCTGGCCCGCGCGCGCGGCAAGGAGCATCTTGGCAGCCACTGACGCCTGACCCCGCCGGGTTGCGGATGGTCGAAAGTCGTTGGATGATCGGCGAAACCCGCAGCGTCGAGGGGGCGATGACGAAGACCGGATTTCGATTGAAAGAGTGGTGGCCCACATTGGTCGGCGCCGCGGGCATGGTCGTCGTCAGCTTTCTGGCCTTTTATTTCCTGTCCCGGCTGAATCCCGAAACCGCCGGCGACAACATCGGAACGGTGGCGACCTTCGCTCTGTCGGTCTGGCTTTTGTCGCAGATCTGGATTCATGCCACCCGGATCGAAGCCCCCCAGCACCAGTTGCTGCTCATGGCGGTTTCGTTCATTCAGGTCGTGCCCTTTCTGTTCGCCGCGGCCTACGGATCGTTCGGATATACCGATCTGTGCCTGATCGGGGCCGAAAGACCGGGCGACCTGCTGTATTTTTCTTATGTCACGTTCACCACGGTCGGCTATGGCGACATCGTTCCTGCGGGAATGTGCCGTGCCATCGCCGCGGCCGAAGCCGTCACGGGATATGTCCTGCTGGGTCTGTTCGTGGCCGCGGCGGTTTCCCTCTACGGCAGAAACCACCGGGGGTGAGCGGGATCAGCGGTTGTGGTCGATCCAGGCGGACATCGCGGCCTTGTCGCGATAGCATTCTTGCGGGATCGGCCGGCGCTTGGCGCGTGCGATGCGTTCGGCAAACGCAACCTGCTTGCCTGTGGGATAATTCGCGAAGGGCGAGTCGTCGCGGGGTTTGTGGGCGGAAATCCAATCAGACAGCGCCTTGCGGTCACGCTGCGCCTCGACCGGAATCTCCAGCGCGGACCGCTCGGCGATCGCGCGGGCATAACGCATCTGCTTTTCGGTGACGGGCAGCAGGTGGTAGTCGTTGCTTGTCCCGTTCAGGGTTGCTCCGGAAGGTAGGTGGCTCATCAGATGATCCTCCGCTTCATGTGGAACATAGATAGAACGTTAACCTTTGGTTTTCAAGATTCCGGGGGTTTCATGCGCGGTTGGTTGCCCATTGCGGGGTTTGTTGACTCATCAGTCAACAACCGCTAGGTGCGGTTCCAGGCTGTTCCCGCGCCGCACCGGCGACGGCGATGTTCAAAGAGGATGCGCATGAAGTTCCAACCCAAGGCCAGCCATTTCATCGATGGCGCCCATGTCGAAGACACCGCGGGCACCCCGATCGACGTGATCTATCCGGCGACCGACGAGATCATCGCGCGCCTGCATTCGGCCACGCCGCAGATCATCGAACAGGCTCTAACCAGCGCGAAACGCGCGCAAAAGGCCTGGGCGGCCATGACCGGGACCGAACGCGGCCGCGTCCTGCGCCGCGCCGCCGACATCATGCGTGACCGCAACCGCGAGCTGTCGATCCTCGAAACCCATGACACCGGCAAGCCGCTGCAGGAAACGTTGGTGGCCGATGCGACCTCGGGCGCGGACGCTTTGGAGTATTTCGGCGGGCTGGCCGGATCCCTGACCGGCGAGCATATCCCGCTGGGCGGCGGCGATTTCGTCTACACCATCCGCGAGGCGCTGGGCGTCTGCGTCGGCATCGGCGCGTGGAACTACCCGACCCAGATCGCCTGCTGGAAGGGCGCCCCGGCGCTGGCCTGCGGCAATGCGATGGTGTTCAAACC